>JAEXXW010000589.1 GCA_023405565.1 Pseudomonadota bacterium | reverse complement strand
CATGAAGGCCTCGGGCTTGGTCTCTCGATCAGCCAGACCATCGTGGAATCGCATGGTGGCCGGCTCTGGCTGCAATCGGGCGAGCCCGGCCAGACCGAGTTTCGCTTCTCGCTACCGCTTGAAGTTGCGCGCGCGCCCCAATAACACTAGGCACGAGAGCAACAATGGCGACGAACGCCCCCACCATATTCGTGATCGACGACCAGGAATCGGTCCGTCACGCCATCGGCGAGATGCTGAATGTCTTCGGCTTCGTGGGCGAGACGTTCGAATCGGCCGAGGAGTTTTTGAAGAGTGTCACGTCGAGCCGGCCGGGTTGCGTGGTCGCGGATGTCCGCATGCCGGGCATGGACGGTATCACGCTGGTTGGCGAAATGTCGCAGCGCGGCCTCAATATGCCGATCGTGCTGATTTCCGGCCACGCTGATGTGCCGATGGCTGTTGCCGGCATCAAGGCCGGGGCCGAGGATTTCATCGAGAAGCCGGTGGACGATGCCAAGCTGGTGGCCGCCATCAACCGGGCGTTGTCCCGGGTCTTTGCGGAGCAGGATGCCCGGCTCACCCATGACGATCTGGCCGAGCGCTTCGCCCGGCTCACCCCCCGTCAGACGGAGATTTTCGATCTCGTCGCCGGCGGTTTCACCAGCCAGGCCATCGCCGCAAAGCTGGATCTGAGCACCCGCACCGTGGAAAGCTATCGGGCGCAGATCATGGAAAAGATGCAGGCGGAAAGCGTCGCGGTGCTGGTCCGTCAGGCGATCCGCCTCAAGCGAATTTCGGTCTGAAACAGTTCGAGCCTCCCTACCGTATTTATACGCCCCAAAAGTTGCGAATGCCCGAGGGCGTAGTCGCCGCTTAGGGTTCGCGCCATCGGAAGTCGCTGCACATGTTGTGCAGTTCTTACGATGGAGCGGCGGATGTCGCGCGGGATGCCAGATCGCAATGCAGACGTGAGAGCTTGGGGGGCGTCAATCGACCTTCCCTTGGTCGCCGCAATCGCGGCGATTCCGCTCGTCATCGTCATTGCATACGTGCCCCTGCACCTTCTGTTGCCGGCCGTTGCAGCGCTCGCCTTCTTGATCGCTGCGATGACGGCCGCATGTGGCTGGGCGATGCGAGCGGAGAACCGCACCGGCGTTGCCACGATCTGGGATTTTTCCGGCGCGTGCGTCTTCCTTGGCGTCGCTGCGGGAATCTTCAGTGAGCCGCTCCAGGTTGCACAGTTTTTCGGGGCCGTGATCGCGGCGCCGTAAGATCTGAGCACATCAACCAGGCCGGGCCCCTCTGGCAATCCATCCGGATTGCGATGTCGGACTGGAATTCCGCAAGGAATGGCCTCGTTTGGTTGCCTCGTATCGAGAATGTCCTGCGCTCACAGCGGGGGCAATTTTTCGATCATCAGCCAGTCATCGGGGCCGTTCCTCAAACGTCAAAGAGGAGTCTGGTCTTGTTTGAACTAATAACGCCTCAAGTTCTCACCGCCTTCTTCCAGGTCATCATGATCGACCTGGTGCTGGCCGGTGACAACGCCATCGTCATCGGCCTCGCCGCCGCGGGCCTTCCGGCAAACCAGCGCACCAAGGTCATTCTGATCGGCATTCTCGCCGCGACCGGGCTGCGTATCGTGTTCGCGTTGTTGACGACGCAACTCCTGCAGATCGTCGGTCTGTTGTTCGCCGGCGGCGTGTTGCTGTTGTGGGTGTGCTGGAAGATGTGGCGCGAGTTACGCACGTCGCATGAAGAAGAAGTCGAAGCCACCGAAGCCCTGTCCGATGAGGATCTCAATGCCGATGGCACGGTTGCATCGAAGGCTCCTCGCAAAAGCTTTGCGCAGGCAGCGTGGCAGATCGTCATCGCCGACGTATCGATGTCGCTCGACAACGTGCTCGCCGTTGCCGGCGCCGCGCGCGATCATCCGTATGTCCTGATCTTCGGACTCGTCTTGTCGATCGCACTGATGGGCATCGCCGCCAGCTTCATTGCCCGTCTGCTGCAGAAGCACCGCTGGATCGCCTATGTCGGCCTCGCCATCATCCTCTATGTGGCTTGCGACATGATCTATCGCGGCTTCTTCGAGGTGTTGCCGGTGGTGACAGCATATCTGAACGGCTAGCGGACGTTCGCGAGATGGACGGCAGGGCATTTTGTGCCCTGCCGCATGATTTATAGCAGCATATGAGCCATGCCGCCGACTGATCCAGTTGCGCGCACGGCATGCGAGATGCCAATAAGCCTGCCTATGTTGGTCTAAGGTTTGGATCTGAAGGCTATGGCGGACAAGAAAGTACTGATCGTTGGTGCAGGTCTGGGCGGCCTCGCGGCAGCGTCCTGCCTCATGAAGGCGGGCTACGACGTTGAAGTGTACGAGCAGGCATCTGCTCTCGCGGAAATTGGCGCAGGCATTCAGATGAGCGCCAATCCCATGCATGTCCTTCGCTATCTCGGGATTGAAGAAGAAGCGCTGAAGAAAGGCGTCAAGCCTGGCGGTTATGTCTTCCGGCTCCATGATACGGGTGAGATCATCCAGCAATTCTCGCTGTCGGACGAACACGAGAAGCAGCATGGCGCACCCTATGTGCAACTGCATCGCGCCGATTTGCACGAGATGCTCGCCAAGACCGCCCGCCAGCTCAAGCCGGACGTCATCCATCTGAACCGGCGCGCCACCCATTTCGTCGAAGACGAGCAGGGCGTCACCCTGCATTTCGCGGACGGCTCGACAGCAAGAGGCGATATCCTTGTCGGCGCGGATGGCCTGAAGTCGGTCATCGCCCGCCAGATCGTCGGGCCCATTCCTGCGACCTATACCGGCGATGCGGCATGGCGCGTGACGGTGCCGGCGGAACGATTGCCCAAGCCATTCCTCGATCAGGTGATGTCCGTGTTCATGGGGCCGGGCGGTCATGTCGTTTGCTATTATCTGCGCGGCGGCGAGCTCCTGAACTTCGTGGGCTCCGTCGAAACAGATGACGTGTCCGAGGAATCTTGGACCGTGAAGTATCCCTGGGAGCGGCTCAAGGCCGACTATGTTGGCTGGCATCCGGACATCCAGGCCATCGTCGACGCTGCCGATCACGACCAATGCTATCGCTGGTCGCTGCACAATCGCCCGCCGGTCCGGAACTGGAGCACGAAGCGCGCAACGCTGCTTGGCGATTCCGCGCAAGCGACGCTGCCCTATCTTGCCCAGGGCGCGGCCATGGCGATCGAAGATGGCGCCGTGCTCGCACGCGCTCTTCGGCAGGCGCCCAGCATCCCTGAAGCGCTTGATCTTTATCAGCGCAACCGCGTCGATCGCACCGCCCGCATTGTCGAGATCTCGACGCAGAACCGACGGCTCTTCCATCTGCCGTCAAAAGAAGCGATCCGCGCCGAATTCTCGAAGCGCAACGAAGGCCAGAGCCGCAATCAATGGCTCTATTCATACAATCCCCTGACCGTCGAACTGAAATGACCATTCGCGCCCGCGCTTCGCTGCTGACCTACAAGCTGCCACAGGCAGTGGGTGGTTCCGGCGTTGCCGCCGTCGATGTGATCATTGTCGATCTGATCGATCAGGACGGCGTGCGCGGGCTCGGCTTTTCATACGTGCTGGGTGGCAATGGCGGCGTCGCCTTCAAGGCGGCGCAGGAACAGGTCGCCCGGTTCGTTGACGGACAAATGCTGCCGCCACCGGCCGCATTGTGGCGAAAGATCGCTGCAAGTTTCAACCGCACCGGTGCCGGCCCAAACCTGATCGCGCTGGCGGCGATCGATGTCGCGGCATGGGATCTGTTCGCGCGTCGGCAGCAAATCCCGATGGGTGTCGCCATGGGCGGCGAAATTCGCGCACTGCCAGTGTATGGCAGCGGCGGCTTCAACACCGTTCAGCCGCCTGAGAAGGCGGCCGAGATCGCCGCCGAACAGGCCGCACGCGGATTGACTGCCGTCAAGCCGCGGGTGAAGGGCACGCGCTCTGATGCCGATGTGATTGCGGCGGTTCGTGCCGCTGTTCCTGCACATGTGCAGATCATGACCGACGCCAACGAGAAATGCGATCTGCCTTCGGCCATGCGGCTGATGGCGATGGCGCGCGATCATGGCCTGCTGTTTGTCGAGGAGCCGCTGCCGGCCCATGCGGTCGAAGGCTTTCGCATGCTGGCCGCATCGGCGGGCGCGGCAATTGCCACCGGCGAACATCTGCAGACACGCGCGAACTTCCTGCCCTTCATCTCCGAGCGCATCGCCGCCGTGATCCAGCCCGACCTCGCCATGGTCGGCGGACTGACGCCGGTGCTCGAGCTTTCAACGCTTTCGGAATCGTTCGATGCGATCGTCTCGCCGCATTTCCTTCCGGGTCTGTTCGCGCATGTCGCGGCCGCAGCCCCGGCCATGCGATGGCTCGAGGAATTCCCGCTGCTCGAACCGCTGTTCGATGGCTGGCCCGAGATCGATTCCAAGGGCCTGATGGGCGCAACGTCCTCACCCGGACACGGCCTGACCCTGACCGAACGCTATCGCAAAGACGTCTGTGACGCGTTCTGATCTCCTTGCTTCCCGGCCTGAATGGCAAAAACCCGGCCTCTTGCGAGACCGGGCTTTGCAACACCGGGAAACGAGAGACCGAGGTCTTAGTACCCGTAACCGTAGTATTTGTAGGACTTGTAGTAGCCGTACGGCTTGTACGAGTAGTAGTAGGGCTTGTAGTACGAGCGGTAGCCGTAGCTATAGCCATAGTTGTTGCCGTAACCGTAATAGTGAGCCGACGCAGCGGTCGGAGCGATGGCGGCGGTTACGAGGGCAGCACCGGCAGCCAGTCCAAGAATGGTCTTGCGGAACATCGTTCTCTCCTGTGTTTCCAGATGTGACCCTCACATCTTGAACATCAGTCGTGTCCCGCAGAGACCAGGTTCAAAGCCGGCTCACCGAGCCCGCAATCACAGGATCGTGAGCACGCTGTCTTGCTCCGCTGCCCCGGTCCGCTGTGGCCCTAACGCGCGCTCAGCCGCTTGTTGCACTCGCTGTAATAGCCGCCGCCCTTCTGGATCCACTTGAGCCCAGCATTGCCATTGCTCGCCTTGTTGGCATTGTACTGATCAAGGCAGGTGTGCATGCGCGCTTTGCCCGGCGTTTCACTGGAATACTTAGACGACACGCCCGTCGGAAACGTGGCATCTCCGGCGCGGGCCAGCGCCCCGGATGCAGTATCCTTGGTCGCAGATTTTGCGGCCTTCGGGGCAGCAGGCGCGGGCGTTGCGGCCGCAGCATCGGCGCCGCACTGGGCCTTGCGGAAATCGTTCCACTTCATGCCGCTGAGCGTGCCGGCTGACTGGGCCGCCTTATATTTCGCGCTGCATTCCTGCATCGTCAGCGCCCGCGCCGGCAACGTGATTGTCAGCATAGTTACAGCCGCCGTAACGGCGACAAATCCAAGGTTACGCATTGTCATTGCTTCCTCCTGCAGAAGAATAGGGCGATCACGGATTGTATATCGATCTCGGGATCGCATTGAGCAAAGCTCCGGGCGCGAATCTCGCGCCGAACGCCCGGTCGACACAGTTCACGCCGCATAAAAAAGGCAGCTCCGAATTGACTATTTCGTGAGGCGCCCGGAAGCCTGTTACCGGGGTATCTCGAGTAGGGACGATAAAGGCTGTCGTTTCCAGCAGCCCTTATCCCGCCGCGGCATTGCAGCCAGCACCGCAGCATTTCTTGCGCCTGCCTATTGGTCGGCCGCCGCCGAATGCATGCGCTTGGTCCCGTAGCTGCGGCCTTCGTTGATATGGATGGTCTTGCCGGTATGGATGGTTCGCGCCGGGAGCATCCGTGTTTCGCTCAGATTCACGGTCTTCGACGTCACCACCGGACGATCGTGAACGCGAGTGACCACATTGGTATGCATCACGGGCTGAACCCGGGTCACATTCACGACGCGATGGATGTTCTTCACGTAACGAGTGCGGTTGATGTCATTATATCGCGTGACGTTATTGACGCGCTGCACCGTGTTGTAGCGATAGGTCGTATTCATTCGCGGCGCCGGAATATGACCGCCCATATGAACAACCTTGCTGGTGCTGATATTTCGCGCCGGCAACATCGCGGTCCGGTTCGCGCGCTGCGTCTCGTTCAGAACTGCCGTGCGGTTATGGATGCGCGTGACCGTATTTACGCGGGTCACCGGCTGAATGCGCGTCACATGCACAACGCGGTTGACGTTCGTCACATGACGCGGACGATCGACGTCGCGGTAACGCGTAACATTCTGGACCTTGCGCACCGTGTTGTATTTGTATGACGTGCTGACATTGGTTTTGCTGATCGGCCGGTGACAATTGTCGCCAACACAGCGGGCCTGAGCAGGGACCGCCGCCGTCAACAATGCCGCGCCCACGGCAGCAGCCGCAACGGCGTATAGTCCTTTCAGATTCGCCATATCCATCTCCATCTTTTCTTTCTGCGAAAACCCTTTCGGGCATTTTTGAGATCCATCAGGATCCCGGTTGGAAGAACTCGCAAACTGCAGAAATCGAACTGCGAGGACCGGCATTTAAGCGGGCAGGCGTAACCGCCAGATTTGGGAAAACCCAAGACTTAAAGGCCCAATTTCGTCTTTCTCGGCTCGAATTAACCGAAAGAATCGAAAGAGGCTCGCGCCGCATTCGGGCCTTTCTTTCGCAGCATTGTATTCAAATTAGCTCACCATTTTTTGCGGCTCGCCCAGTCTTCAATAGTCATAAGGTCGACGTGATGCGTAAGCCACTTTGCGCTGTTGCTGTGCTATTCATTGCCCTTGGCGTGTCGCAACAAGGTCTTGCCGCGCCCCAGGCCAAGCAAGCCGGATGTCAATCGAACGCGCTCAGCCAACTCGACCGGCTCTCGCCCGAAGGGTATGCGATCTACACGGCGATGAGTGACAAGAAGCAGTTCCTTGCCTGGCTCACCTGCGATGACATTCAACTCGGATTAGCGACCAGCGTGCACGAGTCTGTTCACCTCCTGACGGAGGAACTGGACAGCTTCCCGCTCATCAACGGCCAGAAGCTGCGCAGACAGCATCAGGTGAG
>JAEXXW010000355.1 GCA_023405565.1 Pseudomonadota bacterium | reverse complement strand
GTGGTTTGCGCTTGATGCGATCGGCAAGGAGCCAAAAGCCCTTTACGATGGCTCATGGACAGAATGGGCCTCGCGCGGCGATCTGCCGATCGAAACCAGGGGCTGAGCAAGACGCAAAAAAGCCGCGTCTCGCCGCCGCATTGCGCGGCGCAAGACGAGGTTGGCCGGCTGGCTCGACATACCACCACCTGATATAAATATCGCAGCGTTTGAATGTGATGTGCGATGATATTCCGACAGCTCTTCGACAGCGTTTCCGGGACCTATAGCTATCTGCTCGCCAGCCGCGCGGGCGGCGAAGCGCTGATCATCGATCCCGTACTTGAGAAGGTCGATCACTATCTTCGCCTCGTGCGTGAACTCGATCTGCGCCTCGTCAAGGCGGTCGACACGCATCTGCATGCCGACCACATCACCGGCTTGGGTGCACTACGCGACCGCACGCGCTGCATCACGGTGATGGGCGAACAGACCAAGGCCGATGTGGTCTCCATGCGACTGGCCGAAGGCGACAAACTCAGCATCGAGGGCCTTGCGCTCGACGTGCTTTACACACCTGGACACACTGACGATTCCTACTCATTTGTCATGGGCGATCGTGTCTTCACCGGCGATACCCTGCTGATCCGCGGCACCGGCCGGACCGATTTCCAGAATGGCGATCCGCGCATGCAATACGAATCCCTGTTCGGGAAATTGCTGCGCCTGCCCGACGAGACGCTCGTTTATCCGGCGCACGACTATAAGGGTGAAACGGTCTCGACGATTGGCGAGGAGAAGCGGTTCAATCCGCGGCTGCAGGTCAACTCGATCGACGAATATGTTGCGTTGATGAACAGCCTCAACCTGCCGAACCCGAAAATGATGGATGTGGCTGTTCCAGCCAACATGCTCGTGGGCCTCCACCAGGATGAGATTGCGGCACGTGGCTGGTCGCTTGAGGCGGCCGAAGCGATGGCGCTGGCCGGCCGGCCTGAGATTGTGTTGATCGATCTGCGCGAGAAACACGAGCGCGAAAAGCACGGCGTGATCCCGGGCTCGCTGCACGCGCCCTATGCAGAATTGCAGGAGAATATTTCGCCCGGCGGGCTCGTGCATGAACTGGCCGCGGCCACCGGCAAGCGCATCATTTTCTACTGCGCTTTCGGCGAGCGTTCGGCCATGGCCGTACAAGCGGCGCAGGATGCCGGAATTACATCGGCATGCCACATCCAGGGCGGCATCGCCGCCTGGAAGAAAGCCGGCGGCCCGCTGGCCTCCTAGCCACAGCGCCGGGCAGCAGCTCAGTTCAAAATCTGGCTCAGAAACAGTTTCGTGCGTTCGTGCCGCGGATTGGCGAAGAATTCCGCCGGCGGCGCGATCTCGACAATCTGCCCATCATCCATGAACACCATGCGGTCGGCGATCTGGCGCGCGAAACCCATTTCGTGCGTGACGACCAGCATGGTCATTCCGCTTTGCGCGAGCTCGACCATCGTGTCGAGCACCTCCTTCACCATTTCCGGATCGAGCGCCGACGTGGGCTCATCGAACAGCATGATCTTCGGGCTCATGCACAGAGCGCGCGCGATGGCGACGCGCTGCTGCTGGCCGCCCGAGAGCTGCGCCGGATATTTTTCGGCCTGTTCCGGAATGCGCACGCGTTCGAGATACTGGCGGGCGATGTCCTCGGCCTCCGTCTTCGGCATCTTGCGCACCCAGATCGGCGCCAGCGTCAGATTCTCCATCACGGTCAGATGCGGGAACAGGTTGAAATGCTGGAACACCATGCCGACCTCGCGTCGCACAGTGTCGATGCGCTTGAGATCATCGGTCAGCAATACGCCATCCACGACCACCCGGCCCTGCTGATAATCCTCCAGCCGGTTGATGCAGCGGATCATCGTCGATTTGCCGGAGCCCGACGGCCCGCAGATCACGATGCGCTCGCCGCGCTCGACCTTCAGGTTGATGTCGCGCAGCACATGGAAGTCGCCGAACCATTTGTGCATACCGGTAATCTCGACCGCCGGCGGCTTCACGAAGCCACCGCTGATCTTGTTCTTGTCGTTGGTCCGGCCGTTCATCTGCGACGCCTGTTTCGGGTGGCCAGCCGCTTCTCGACGCCGCGGGCGTAGCGCGACATCATCCAGCAGCACAGGAAATAGAAGATCGCGGCAAAGGCATAGCCGGTCGTGCTGGTGACCGGTGTGGCCCATTTCGGATCGATCCGCGCAACCTCGATGGTCCGCAGGAAATCGAAAATGCCGACGATGAAGACCAGCGTCGTATCCTTGAACAGCGCGATGTTGTTATTGACGATATTGGGGATGGTGATGCGCAGGGCCTGCGGCAGAATGATGAGGCCCATCATCTTCCAATAGCCAAGCCCCAAAGCTTCCGCGCCCTCATATTGTCCGCGCGGAATCCCCTGCAGGCCGGCGCGCACCACCTCCGCCATATAGGCGGCGGCAAACAGCGCGACGCCGATCAAGGCGCGCAGCAGTTTATCCGGCGACCAGCTTTCCGGCACGAACAACGGCAGCATGACGCTCGCCATGAACAGCACGGTGATGAGCGGCACGCCGCGCACGAACTCGATGAAGACCACGGAGAACAGCCGCACCACCGGCATTTTCGAACGCCGTCCGAGCGCCAGAATGATCCCGAGCGGCAAAGAAAACACGATGCCGACCGCCGAGACGACGACCGTCACAAGAATGCCGCCCCACAGCGATGTTGCAACATACGACAGCCCGAAGGGCGGACAGCCGAGCAGCAGCATCACGGAAACGATCGGCAGCAGGATGAAGAAATAGAGCGCACCGAACTTCCGATATGGGATACGCCGCTTCAGCATCCAGAAGACGCCGATGGCCAGCAGAATGAAAAACACATTCACGCGCCAGCGCTCATGGGCCGGATAGAAGCCATAGATGAAGAAGTTGATCCGCTCCCACACGAACGGCCAGCAGGCGCCGGCGCTGGGACGTTCCGACGTCGCGAGACAGGCGACGCGGTCATTGCCGACCCAAGTTGCGTGAAAGATCAGAAAATTCAGCAGCGGCGGGACGACCAGGTAAAGCAGCCAGACCGACACCAGCGTGAGTGCGATATTGATCGGGCTTGAGAAGAGATTGTCGCGCAGCCAGCCGATGGCACCGCGCCTGTGTTCCGGCGGCGGCATGGCCGGCACCGGAACCATTTGTACGAATGAAGCGCTTGTCGATGTCATCTCAGCGCTCTTTGAGGGCGAAGCGCCGGTTATAGAGGTTCATCAATCCGGACGTGACCAGGCTGATGGTAAGATAGACGGCCATGGTGATGGCCACCACCTCGACCGCCTGCCCGGTCTGGTTCAACACCGTGCCGGTGAACACCTGCACGAGATCGGGATAGCCGATCGCGACGGCAAGCGACGAATTCTTCGTCAGGTTGAGATATTGATTGGTCAGCGGCGGCACGATCACCCGCATGGCCTGCGGGATGATGACAAGGCGCAAGGTCGGTCCGGGCCGCAATCCGAGCGAGTAAGCCGCCTCCGTCTGGCCATGCGAGACCGCCTGGATGCCGGCCCGTACAACCT
>JAEXXW010000336.1 GCA_023405565.1 Pseudomonadota bacterium | reverse complement strand
GCGTTGTTGCAGTCCGATCATGTTGCGGCTATATCGAGCGGACCGCGGCCGAGGCCGCCGGATGGGGTGTCGCCAAGTGGTAAGGCAGCGGATTTTGATTCCGCCATTCCCTGGTTCGAATCCAGGCGCCCCAGCCAGTCATTCCTCGATGTGGAGAATTTCTTTCCGATACATGAGGAAGCCCGCCAATTGTGGCCTTTCGCATCCTAAGGAAAGTCTCCTGGCGCTCGGTTTATCGAACTTTTGCCCCGAAATTCCGAAATGTCCCCACGCGCTACAAGGAGAATTCCCGTTTTCGGGTGACACGGACCGGAGATCGAGGAATAAAATCACTGCATGGTTCAGCGCGCAGTGCCCCTTGAACTTCTGACCCCAGATCAGATCGGAAAGCGCAGGGCGTTGGTGTAGGTGCGATGTCCGCTGCTGACGCAAAGCGGACATTTAGTATGCGGTCGAGCGGCCAGTTGTTTCTCCTGCGACGACTCGATCGACTTTTTCGCAATGGTTATCTGTGTCCAAGCAGTAAAGCGCTCCCTTTTCTGATGGCATTCTCATGGCCCGGCCGAGCGAATTCATGGCGCGTGAGATGTCCTGTGGATGACAGACTGCAGCGACAAAGCGGTCCGGCCGAAGAATCGCAACGGATGTATCCTCGTTGGCAAACCATTCCTTTAGGGCGCCACTTACGTCACCGACCAACACAGTCCCGGTATCGACGTCGTGCACATCAGACATGATCTCGGTCTGCGATCGCACGACGATTGTTGTGCCGTTGAGACACGACCAGACACGTCGTGCCTCGTCGTTCATATAGATGCAGGGGTCTGCCGCCCACGCGACGATCGCGAAACGATAGCCAATGGCATCGTCAAGGTGCACGACGCTTCCATTCCTCAATGCGACACGGGGCTGGACAAAGAGACGGCCGACCGCGTTGCGCGAGCGCTGGCTCGCGGATTCAGCTACCACAACTCCTTCCGTATATTTCGGCATGGGCTTGAAGCGCATCTGAACGACGTAATCACGTACGGGTGGGATGCGGTTCAGGATCCCGAACATGACGTCACGGAACGCCGCAAGCAGCCGGCTGGTCGGCGAGAAGATGCGCCCTACGAGTGTTGAGAGCGAGATCATCGCTCGAGCATGTTCGCGGCGTTCGGTCTCGTAGGTATCGAGTAGCGACGGATCGCAGCCGTCACGCAAGACAGAAGCTAGCTTCCAGCTCAGGTTGTTGGCATCGCGAATGCCGCTGTTGTAGCCTTGTCCTTGCCACACCGGCATCAGGTGCGCCGCATCGCCGGCGAGCAGGACGCGGCCGGCGCGAAACGCTTTTGCCAGCCGCGCATGGTGCGTATAGACACGGCTGCGGATGATGCGGGCAGAAGCCGGATCTGGCATCACGATGGACAGTATCCGGTTCAGACCCTCCTTGCTGCACAGATCCTCCTCGGTTTCGTCCGGCTTGACCATGAATTCGAGCCGCCGGATGCCGTGCGGCAAAGCAATCGTGACATACGGGCGGGCCGGATCGCAGATCAGGATCGCGCTCGGAACGCCGATCGGATCGTTTTTGATGTCGATGACCAGCCATCGCGTGGAATCGGTCTGTCCCTCGAACGGGATGCCGACAAGCTTGCGGGTGAAGCTGCGTCCGCCGTCCGCGCCGATAAGATAGCTGGCCTTATAACAGCGCTCCTGTCCCTCGCTGTCGCGAGCGGTGACTTCGACTGTCCGGCCGTTGTCGGACAGGCCGGTCATTTCATGTCCGAGGCGGACATCGACGGTCTTGAAGCGCGCCAGCCCCTCGAGAAGGACACGATCGATCAGCGGCTGGATGAAAGCGTTACGCTTGGGGAATCCGAATGCCTCTCCCTTCGGCTTGACCATCGCAAAGGTGTGGCCGCGCGCTGTCCGGAAATCGAGCCACTGGTTGGGAAAGGTGAAGGGGATGACCTTGTCCACGAGGCCGGCGGCCTGGAACACCCGCAGGCATTCGTCGTCCATGCCCACGCCCCGCGGGTAGTCGATCAGGCTCGGCAACTGTTCGAGAACCAGTACGCGCAGGCCGGTTATGCCGACCAGATTGGCGATCATCATGCCGACCGGGCCAGCGCCCACGATGATCAGATCGTATTCTTCTTTGTCCGGCACTATCGCAAGCCTCCATCACGCGCCCAGTTGGTCAACGCAGCACAGTCGGCAGCCACAGGCTGATCATGGGGAACAGGATCAGCAGCAGCAGCCGGATGCTGTCCGCCACCAGAAAGGGAGCGGTGCCCTTGAAGATCGTCGATATGGGAATCTCGTTACCGACCAGGCTCTTCATGACAAAGACATTCATGCCGATCGGCGGCGTGATCATGCCGATCTCGACAAGCGTCAGCGTCACCACGCCCCACCAGATGAGGTCGTATCCGAGCGCGCTGATGATCGGCACGACAAAGGGCACGGTGATAATGAGCGCAGCGACAGTGTCGAACACGCTGCCCAACACGAGGTACATCACCACCAGGATAACAAGGATCAGCCAGGCCGGGGTCGTTGCGGGATCGATGATCGAGAGGACGGCATTGGTGATGCCGGCGAGATTGAGAAAGGCCCCGAAGATGTTGGCGCCGATGATCAGCAGATAGAGCGTCGCGCTGGTCGTCGCAGCGTCGCGCACTGCCGCGAAGAGTCCGGCCCAGGACGCGCGGCCCGAGAGCAGCCAGAAGACGAACGCGAAGCCTGTTCCAATGGCGGCAGCCTCCTGCGCCGTGAAGAGTCCGCCATACAGCCCGCCGATGACCAGCAAGAACAGCAATCCGGGTCGCCAGGCAGTAAACATCGCCTTCAATCGGGACGTCTTCGCCTCGGCGACCTCGGGGGCCAGTTCCGGGCTCACCCGCACGAGAATGACGATGGCGATCACATAGAGCGCGACCGCGAGCAGGCCAGGGATCAGGCTGGCCATGAAGGAGACCGGGATCGATTGTTCCGCGATCACACAATAGATGATCAGGATCACCGAGGGTGGTATCAGTGCGCCCAGCGTGCCGCCGGCCGCGATGCTCCCTGTTGCCAGACCCGGTGCGTAGTTCCGGTTTCGCATTTCGCGATAGGCGACGCCGCCGATCGTTGCCGTCGTGGCAACGGAGGAGCCGCTGACGGTGCCGAAGCCCGCGCATCCGATGATTGTTGCGATGGCGTGGCCGCCGCGGAAGCGGCCGAAGAATGATGTCGCCGCGCCAAAGATCTGATCCGCAAATCCGGCGGCAACCGCAAGGTTGCCCATCAGCAAAAACAGCGGGACGGACGCGATGTCCGCGCTCGAGAGCACGCTTGTGAGGTTATTGGTGCCGACGAGGGCGGCCGGACTGGCACCCAGCAAAGCATAGGCGCCGATTAGTCCCGACAGCGCCATGGCGATGCCGATTGGAATATGCGTCAGGGCGAGGAGATAGAGCGTGGTGAAGCCGATCAGGACTTTGACCACCTCATTCATCTGCCCCTGCCAGAGAATGAGAGCGCCGCCAGCCGCGGCAACAAGCAGGAGGCTCGTGATCGGCGGGGCCAGTTCACGGACGATGGCGTTGGCGTGCTCTTTCGTCAGCGCCCTGAGATCCTCCAGGAACACTGCGGTCTGCGTTACGAAGGAGATCGCCATCATGGCTGCGGCCACGTACCAGAACGGCGCCAGCGGCAACTGGAGAACCAGTGTCTTTTCGGCGAACTGCGCCTTTGCCGCACCGAACGAAAACAGGAAGACGGTGAAGAGCGCGAAGGTGATCGTGGTCAGGAGATGTGCCACGACCCAGATGCCCGCCGTGCGCTTGGTGAGGTGTCCGACCAGCTCCATGGACACGTGGGATCGCCGATAGTTCGCATCGGCGAAGGCCAGCGACATGAGAGCGGCGAAGACCAGCTCGGAGACTTCGAACATGCCCTTGATGGGCATCGACAGCGCCCAGCGCAAGATCACATCGATCATGATGACGAGCGCCACAAGTAGCAGCGTGCCACCGGCGGCATAGCCCGCAAGCGAAGCCAGTCGTTTTGTCATTGCGGCTCTCGGTCGATCTTGGGATGTGATGCGCTGTGTTTTGACTGCGCATCACGTGTTGCCGTTCGTCGTTACTTCGCCGCGGAAACGGCTTTCACGCCGCCCTGAAAAGCTTCCAAGACAGCCGCGCCGTTCTTGGTCTTCTTTACCCAGTTGTCGATCACCTGCTTGCTGATCTCCTGCCACTTCGCGCTGTCCTCGGCGCTCGGCTCGATGAGCTTGTGGCCGGCGGAGCTGGCGACGACCTGGCGCACCCGGTTGCTTTCCTTCTCCAGCCGGTTGCCCCAGAACATGGCGAAGTCACGTACGCTGTATTTGTCGAATGCGGCTTTCACCTTGGGGGGCAGCTGATCGTATTTCGCCTGGTTCATCACGAGGTAGATGCCAGTCGCCCCCATCGAGAGATCGATATGGGTCCTGGTGACCTCGATGAGACGAAAGCCTTCCATTGAGAACCAGTCCGCGGCCGTGCCGTCGACGACCTTCTTGGCGAGGCTTTCTGCCAGCGAGGTGATCGGAATGTTCATCGGCGCTGCGCCAATGCCTTCGACCATGGTCGAGAGCACGGCGCCAGCCGCGCGCACCTTGGCGCCCTTGAAGTCGGCAAGACCCTTCACGTCCTGTACGTGATGCAGGCGCATGATGTCGGTCGTCGACACGCCCAGAATTTTGACGCCATCGAAGCCGTCGAGCAGGCCCTTTTCCTGAAGCGTGGCCATTCCAGCGGAGCCTTCGGTTGGCGCGCGAATGATCTGCGGCAATTCGGTAACGCCGGCTGCATTGAAGCGACCGGGGTTATAGGACGTGCCGCTCCAGCCGATATCAACGATGCCCGTCCGCACGGCGTCGATTACTTCATTCGGCTTTGCAGCGGAGCCACCGGACAGGAAATCGATCTTTACGGCGCCGCCGGCTTCATCCTCGATTTGCTTGAACCATGGCCTGAAGATTTCGGTCGTCAGAAACGAGTTCGGACCGACAAAGTTTGCGAACTTCAGCGTGATCGGCGTCTGAGCGGACGTGCTGCTTGCATTCACACACGCTGATGCGACGATCGTGGCGATCGCCATCCGCCGCGACATCCTGGTGCCAAGCGTCATGGAATATCCTCCCTTGAAACGAACCGGCGCTCGGTCGCGCTCTTGTGTCTCGTGGCGATACGGCACGTCAGAATTGCCGCCTTGGCAATTTTGATCTGTTCTTTGTTCGCAATGCGAACAGCGCGGCTCTGGTGCCGAATGAGGAGGGGCGGGGCGGTTTGCTATGCCGAAAGCGTCTTTTTGACTTTCCGGACACACGCTTTTAGCGGCTCGAGGTAACGGTCCGCAGCGATCTGCGGCGTCATCGCGCTGCGAAAGAAGACGATATTCACGGCGCCCACGACACTGCGGACGCGTAGAGGCAGAGCAATGGCGCTGATATTGGTTTCGCTCTCTCCGACGGACGAAGCGTAACCGTCCTTGCGAACGTCGCCGATGAGCTTCCGGATGGCTTTCCTGTCCCAGACATATTGCGAATTCGGCGCTTCGAGCTGCGCGACCACCGAGGCCGTATCGATTTCCTTCTGGGTCATGACGCTGAGCATGGCGCGGCCAAGCGCCGACCGGAACAGCGAATGATGCCGGCCGACAACCGCGCGATGGACCGACATCGGACTGAGCTTGTGCGTCGTCACCTGGACGGTGACGGCGCCCTCGCTGAATGTCGCGAAGTCGCTCGGCCACAACACGCTGTGCGTCAGGT
>JAEXXW010000323.1 GCA_023405565.1 Pseudomonadota bacterium | reverse complement strand
CGCCAGTTCTGGGCGCAAGGCTTGCAGAAAACCGAACAGCGCACCGGCGTTCTGATCTTTGCATCGGAAGCCGAGCGTTATGCCGAGATCATCGCCGATGCCGGCATCAACGCGAAGGTGCAGCCGGAGGTGTGGGACAAAGCCGTGGTCGCATTGATCGCCGGCATCCGCAACGGTCGGCCAGCTGATGGATTCATCGCCGCGATCGAGCAATGCAGCGCGGTGCTGTCACAGCACTTCCCGCCCGGCGCGCTCAACCGCAACGAATTGCCCGACAAGCTGATCGAGATTTGAGAAAGCGCCGTCTTACTCTCCGTCATGCGCGGACTTGATCCGCGCATCCACGTCTTTCTTGTTGAAGCAAAGACGTAGATGGCCGGGTCAAGCCCGGCCATGACGGCAACCTTTTGCCGCTCAATACCCCGCGGCGAGCGCGCCGCGCGTGCGGCTGTCGGCAGCGCCGACCAGACCCTTCGGCGTCACCATGATCGAATTCGACGCGGTGCCCGGTGCGCGCAGCGTGATCTTGTGACCACGCGCTTCCAGCGCGCGCAACGTGACCTCGGGATAACCACGCTCGGCCGAGACCTGATCCGGCAGCCACTGATGATGCAGGCGCGGCGCGGTCGTTGCCTGTGCGACATCCATGCCGTGATCGATCACGTTGGAAATGATCTGCAGCACCGTCGTGATGATACGGCTGCCGCCGGGCGAGCCGGTGACCAGAAACACCTTGCCGCGCTTGAGCACGATGGTCGGCGTCATCGATGACAACGGCCGCTTGCGCGGCGCCGGCGCATTGGCATCGGCACCGACCAGCCCATACGTGTTCGGCGAATTCGGCTTGGCGGCGAAATCGTCCATCTCGTTGTTGAGCAGAACGCCGGTGCCTTCGGCGATGAGGCCGTTGCCGTAGCTGAGATTGAGCGTGTAGGTGTTCGACACGGCATTACCGAATCTGTCGACCACCGAGAAATGCGTGGTGTTCTGGCTTTCCGCGCGCACCGGATTGCCGTTGCGGATTTCTTTCGACGGCGTCGCCTGTTCGCCGATGCCGCCACGCAAGGCCGTTGCATAACGCTTCGACATCAGGGCGCGCGCCGGCACTTTCACGAAATCCGGATCGCCGAGATAGACCGCGCGGTCGGCATAGGCGCGCTTCATCGCCTCGACCAGATGATGCGCGGTCTCCGGCGTTCCGGCGCCCGATGACTTCAAATCATAGCCTTCGAGAATATTGAGGATCTGGATCAGATGCAGTCCGCCCGATGATGGCGGCGGCATCGAAACGATGTCGTAACCGCGATAATGCCCGCGTGCCGGCGCACGCTCCACCGCGCGATAGGCTCTCAGATCGTCCGCCGTCATCACGCCGCCGCCGTCGCGCACAGCAGCTGCAATCTTCTCCGCGATCGGCCCTTCATAGAAGGCACGCGGTCCGCCCTTGCCGATCGCTTCCAGCGTATTGGCAAGATCGGCCTGAACCAGCTTGTCGCCCTTGCCATAGGTCTGGCCGTCAGGTTTCAGAAACACCTTCGCCGACGATGGCCAGCGTTGAAACAACGGACGCGCGGTATGAAATGTGTCGGCGAGATCGCCATCCACGATGAAGCCGTTGCGGGCCAAAGCCACGGCGGGCGCAACCAGTTGCGCCAGTGTGAACTGGCCCGAGCCGTATTTGCGATGCGCCAGTGCAAGCCCGGCCACCGTGCCCGGCACGCCGACGGCGAGACCGTTGGCGACCGATTTCTCAGGATCGGCCTCGCCCCTCTCGTTGAGGAAGCTCGTGCGGTTGATCGCGCCCGGCGCCATCTCCCGATAATCGATTGCGACATCCTGCCGGTTGCGCGCGCGATGAATCACCATGAAGCCGCCGCCGCCGATATTGCCGGCACGCGGATAGGTCACCGCCATCGCAAAACCGGTCGCGACCGCCGCATCCACGGCATTGCCACCCGCTTTCAGGATATCGGCACCGATCTGCGCGGCGAGCGCCTCCTGGGCCACCACCATGCCGTTGCGGGCGACCACCGGCTGTACCGGCGCAATATCGACCAGCGGCCGCGATGGCGTAAGAACCACGTCCTGCGCAAAAGCGGGAGCAAGGGCGGCAAGGACGATGGCCGCGGCAGTCAGGATTTTTCGCATCATGTTTCTAATTATGGGTCATCGCGCCTGCGCGTGGTAGGCACTGTTCGGCCGCATATCGGTCGCGGCTGCCACCCGGTTCGACATATTGAAGAAACCGGCAATGGCGGAAATATCCCAGATATCGCGATCAGCAAAGCCCACCTTGCGCAAGGTCTCGCGATCGCGGTCCTCGATCGCCCACGGCTCCGCCGTCAGCTTCACCGCGAAATCGAGCATGGCCCGCTGCCGCTTCGACAGGCGCGCGGCGCGATAATTCATCGCCATCAATTCGCCGAGCACCGGATCGTCGGCCATCTGACGCACCGCCGCGCCATGCGCAACGAGGCAGTAATAGCATTTGTTGTGCGACGATACGGCGACGGCGATCATCTCGCGTTCCAGCTTGCTGAGGCCCGATGGCGCCAGCATCAGATCGTTGTACATCGTCACGAAGGCTTCGAGCTTGGCCATATCGAAAGCATAGGCCTTCAGCACATTCGGCACGAAGCCGAGCTTCTCCTCGCACTTCTTGAAATAGGCGGACATCGATTCGTTCAGCGCGGGCTTTGGCAACGACAGCGCGATGATCGTCACATCGTCGCTTTGCGCCGAAGCTGGAATCCGGGCGACGGCTTTTGAACCATTTGTATTCAACATTGCGGCATCCACGTCAGATATCTTGGATATCATCGTCTTGGATTTGTCATATCGCGATGCTTTGCTCTGCCGGCTCCTGACTGGCGCGCGCCTCTTCATCGATTGGACCGCTTTGTTCTCCGTCCTTGCCACGCGATGCTCCCTTGTCTTCGATCGGCGAAACCTATGCCGAACGCCAGCGGACGAAAACGCCGATTGCATATTGCGCCGCAAAAGCCCCACCTATTCATCGCGAGGGCTTTCCCCAAGCCCTCGACGGACATGGACCGGTAGGGAACACTCCGTCACCGCAACCAAAATGAGTCGCAGGCCATGAATATCCAGACCGTTCCCGCGAGCGCGGAAGACAAGGGCCTCCGGCAATTGATCGACAAGGCCGGCCAGTTCCTCAAAGGCACGATGGTGCCGGAGGACTTTGCGGCACGGCTGTTCGCACGCGCCTCCGTCGAGGATATCGCCGTCTACAACCCCTCGGAACTCGCGGCGCTGGCAGCGAAGGCCTACGACTTCCTGGCGGTCCGGACCCCCGGTGTGCCGAAAATCCGCATCTATTCCCCCGAACCCGCGCCGGATACCGAGCGGACGCGGACGATCTCGGTGATCGAGTTGCTCAACGACGACATGCCGTTCCTGGTCGACTCGATCATGAGCGAGCTTGCCGCGCGCAATATCGCCGTCCGTCTCGTGGTGCATCCAATCCTTGCCGTCGCCCGCGACCGGAGCGGCCGGCTGGAGCAGATTGCCCCCGAAGACCCGAGCGCCGAGACCGTGCTGCGCGAAAGCCTGATGCACATCCATGTCGACCGCATCGACGACGAGGCCGCGCGGGCCTCGCTGATCGAGGGCTTCGAGAAAGTGCTGGCCGATGTCACGCTCGCGGTACGCGACTGGCGGCCGATGCTGGCGCGCGTCGGCTATGTGATCGCCGACCTGAAGACCAATCAACCGCCGTTGCCGGCTGACGAAGTCTCGGAAGCAATCGATTTCCTCGAATGGCTGGTGGGCGAGAATTTCACCTTTCTCGGCATGCGCGAGTATCAGCTCACCGGCGACAATCGCCAGCCGGAGATCGTGCCGGAATCCGGCCTCGGCGTCCTTCACCGCGACGACCGCAATGAGCTGAAAGGCCGCGCCGGCGAAGACATCATCCTGCGCGGCTTGCAGGCCTATTACGGCGAACCCAATGCCCTGATGATCACCAAGGCGAGCCTGCGCTCCCGCGTGCATCGCCGCGTGTTCATGGATCTCGTCAGCATCAAGCGCTTCAACGCCAATGGCGTCGTGATCGGCGAAATTCGCATCGTCGGCCTGTTCACCTCCACCGCCTACACACGCTCGACGCGATCGATCCCCTATTTGCGGCGCAAGGTCGATGCGCTGATGAAGCGTGCGCGCTTCACGCCATCCGGCCATTCCGGCAAGGCGCTGGCCAACGCACTGGAAACTTTTCCGCGCGACGACCTGTTCCGCATCGATGACGAGTTGCTGTTCCAGTTCGCGATGCTGATCCTGCAGCTCGAGGAGCGGCCGCGTGTCCGCGTGCTGCCACGGCGCGACAGATTCGACCGCTTCATGTCGGTGCTGGTCTATCTGCCGAGCAATCGTTCATCGAGCGATGTCGTCACCGCCGTCGGCGATCTGCTGGCCACCGAATACAAAGGTCATGTCAGCGGCCTCACCCTGTTCTTTCCGGAAGGTCCGCTGGTGCGCGCGCATTTCATCGTTGCGCGCTCATCCGAACCGATGGACGCGCCCGACCGGGCAAGGCTCGAGGCCGGCGTCGTCGCCATCGTCCGCACCTGGGCCGACGATCTCTCCGAACAGCTTCTGCAGAACCGCGAGCCGCAACAGGCGCGAAGCTTGTTCGAGCGCTATCGCAAAGCCTTCCGGGCCAGCTATCGCGATCGCTATTCGCCGGCGATTGCCGTGGCCGATATTCGCACCATGGAAGGGCTGTCGGCCGAGCGTCCGCTCAGCATGGATTTCTATGCCTTGCCCGGCGTGCCCGACCATTGCATCGGCCTGAAAGTGTGGAGCTATGGCGGCGCGATTCCGCTCTCCAGCCGTGTGCCCGTGCTGGAGAATATGGGCTTCAAGGTCGTCGACGAACGCACCTATGAAATCCGCCCCACCGGCGCAAATATCTGGCTGCATGACATGACGCTGGAGGCCGCCGACGGCAAGCCGATCGATATCGCCAGGCTGCAGGGCGCGCTGGAAAGCTGCTTCCTGGTCGTCATGCGCGGCGGCGCGGAGAATGACGGCTACAACGCGCTGGTGCTGAAGGCCGGCCTTGCGTGGCGCGACATCGCGCTGATCCGTTCGATCTCGCGTTTCCTGCGTCAGGTGCGTCTGCCCTTCTCTCAGGACTATATGTGGGCAACGTTACGCACGCATCCGGCGATTGCATCGAATATCGTCAATCTCTTCCATGCCCGTTTCGATCCTCGCCTCAGCGCCGAGGACCGCAGCACGCGCGAAGGTGAGATCGCTGCCGCGATCGAAACAGCACTCAACGATGTGCCGAGCCTCGACGAAGACCGCATCCTGCGTCACTTCGTCAACGCGGTGCAGTCGGCCTTGCGCACGAGCTTCTACCAGA
>JAEXXW010000179.1 GCA_023405565.1 Pseudomonadota bacterium | reverse complement strand
CCAATGCCTGCCACGCCGTCATTGTTGACGTCGACATCGAAACGGGTGGCGTGACAATCGAACGTTATATCGTCGCCGAAGATGCAGGCCGGCTCATCAATCCGATGATTGCGGAAGGTCAGATTCACGGCGGGGTTGCGCAGGGTATTGCCAATGCCCTCTATGAGGAGATCGTCTATGACGAGACCGGCAATATTCTCACCACAACCCTTGCGGATTATCTGCCGCCGACATCGCACGAAATTCCGGCAATCGAGATTTTTCATCTTGAGACCTTGACCGGCGATACGCTCACGCAGGCAAAGGGACTTGGCGAGGGCGGGGCGATTGGTGCACCTGCGGCGATCGTCAATGCCATCAATGACGCGCTGTCGCCATTCAATGTCTCCATCAACGAAATCCCGGCAACGCCACAACGAATTCACGCGGCGTTGCAAGAAACAGGGAAATGGTCGTGACGAAGAAAGAAAATATCAGCCTGATCATCAACGGTCAGACGCATAACATTTCCGTGGAGCCGCGCCGTACCCTGGCCGATGCGATCCGTGAGGATTGCGGCCAGACGGGAACGCATATCGGATGTGAGCACGGTGTTTGTGGTGCCTGCACCGTTCTGATCGACGGAGTGCCGGCACGATCCTGTCTCATGTTCGCTGTTCAGGCCAACGGAAAGGCGATCCGGACTGTTGAAGGTCTGGCTGAAGGTGGCAAGCTTCATCCGTTGCAGCAGGCCTTCATGGATTGTCACGGCCTGCAATGCGGCTTCTGTACGCCCGGCTTTCTGATGCTGGCGACCGGCGTTCTCGAGCGTGAGCCGGATATCAGCGACGAAGACCTGATCGATGTCCTGTCGTCGAATTTGTGCCGCTGCACGGGCTACCAGAACATCATCAAGGCCGTCCGGATGGCGGCGGAGCAGATGCGGTCGAATTGATGTCGCTGATCGGACGATCGGTCCGCCGCAAGGAGGATCCTCCTCTCGTCACCGGACGAGGATTATTTGCCGCGGATGTCTCCTTTCCACGGCAATTGTATATGCGGATTGTGCGATCGCCGTTTGCTCACGGTCTGATCAAGGGCATCGATGCGCAGGCGGCCATGGCTTTGCCGGCTGTCGTTGCGGTCTGGACCGGCGACGATGTGATCGACATTCCACCGATCGATTTTCGCCTGACGCGGGTCGAAGGGCTCGAGGGCTACCGCCAGCGCATCCTGGCCAAGGACAAGGTGCGCTATGTCGGCGAGCCTGTCGCGGCGGTGTTTGCGACGGACGCCTATGTCGCTGAGGATGCAGCCGATCTGGTTGAACTCGATATCGAGGAATTGCCGGTCTCGCTTGATGCAAGCGATGCGCCGACTGAGTTCGAGCCCGGCCGTCTGACCGAGCCTGCCATCATCCGCAAAGGCTATGGCGATGTCGAAAGCGCGTTCCGCGACGCGCATGCGATCGTTGAACTTGATCTGTCGATCGGGCGGCACTCCGGCGTGCCGATGGAGACGCGCGGAGCAATCGGCCGCTACGATGCCGCGCGCGACATCCTTGAAATGTATGGGGCTGCCAAGGTCCCGCATTGGAACAGGGATCAGCTTGCCCGCATGCTCGGCCGCGACCGGACCGCGATGCACCTGCATGAAGGGCATGTCGGAGGGGGATTTGGCATTCGCGGTGAGCTCTATCCCGAGGACGTACTGGTCTGCGCGGCTGCGCTGCGGCTGGACCGCCCGGTCAAGTGGATTGAGGACAGGCGCGAACATCTGATCGCGGCCAACCATTCGCGTCAGCAACGCCATTGCGTGAGGGCAGCCGTCGACAAGGACGGCCGCATTCTCGGGATCGAGAACGAGTTTTTTCATGATCAGGGCGCCTATGTCCGCACACATGCAGCGACGGTGCCCGATCTCGCGGCGGGCATGCTGCTCGGGCCGTATCGCATTCCAAATTACCGCGCGACCGGCCATATCCGGCTGACCAACAAGACGCCGGCCGGAACCTATCGTGCGCCCGGCCGCTTCGAGAGCACCTTCGTGCGCGAGCGCCTGATGGATGCGATCGCGGCCAAGATTGGCAGCACGCCGGTTGAAGTGCGCCGACGCAATCTCATTGCGTCTTCGGAAATGCCTTACACGCGTCCCATCGATACGCTCGGCACCGAGGTCGTGCTCGATTCCGGCGAATATGCCGGATTGCTCGATAAGGCGCTGGAGCGGGTCGGCTGGGAGGCGCTGCAGAGCGAATTGAAGGCACGCCGCGAAAAGGGCGAGCTGGCGGGGGCGGGTGTCGGCATCTTCGTTGAAAAAAGCGGCCTTGGCCCATTCGACAACGTGAAGATCACCGTCGATCCCGGCGGCGCGGTCGAAATCGTCACCGGCGCGGCGTCGGTGGGGCAGGGTGTCGAGACTGTTATTGCGCAGATCTGCGCCGATACGCTTGGGGTGAATTACGATCGCATTCGCGTCATCCATGGGCAGACCGACCGGATCGATGAAGGGCTTGGTGCCTTCGCCTCGCGCGTCACGGTGATGACCGGTGAGGCAACTCGGCTTGGCGCGCTCAATGTCCGGCAGAAGGCGACGGACATGGCGGCCGAGCTCCTGCAATGTGCGGCGGATGAACTCGACATTGTCGATGGCGAGGTCAGAAAGAGAGGGCAGCCGTCCGGTCCGTCGATTTCCCTGGCCGAGATTGCCAAACATCTTCTGCCGACATCGAAAACGCGCGGTGGCCGTGAGCCGGGCCTGACCGGGGAAGGCTGGTTCTTCAGCAACCACATGAATTATCCTTACGGCGTGCATGTCGCGGTGGTGCGCGT
>JAEXXW010000168.1 GCA_023405565.1 Pseudomonadota bacterium | reverse complement strand
ACCTGATTGCGCGTGTTCACCACGTTGAAGGCGATCAGCCATGACAGGATGGCGGAGGCAACCAGCAACCAGACATACAGCTGCAGTACCAGGAGGATGACGTCGAGAACCGAGCGCATTGAACGATTTCTTTTCTCAGGGCGGGCCTTCGGCTGATGTATCGGTTCCGGCAAGGTCCGACAAGGTTTTGAGAGCGATGCAGGACGCCACAGCGGCGGTATGGTGCATCCTTGACTTGCGAAAAGACGGGCCCTAAATGGCCGCTCTCGCTCATTCTGCATGTCCCGTACACCATACGGCGACATCCCAAGGCGGGGCCATAGCTCAGCTGGGAGAGCGCGTCGTTCGCAATGACGAGGTCGGCGGTTCGATCCCGCCTGGCTCCACCAAACCCTTCCGTAACACATTGAATTTGCTCGCACCGCTGCTGGCCCAACGCCCTGCAACGATGGTCTGTCCCACGCCGGCACATCACGACCGATTCACGCCGGAGTGAATCGAGATGCCGGAACGTTTGTGGCTGCCACGCATTCCCCGCCCAAGAGGGGATTTTCAGGTGACCGCCCAAGATACCGAAGAGATCAGCCTGAACGCCAGGCATTGCCAGCGAATGGCCGACAGCACGCATAACGAGCAGGACAAGCAGCACTGGCAGAGGCTGGCCGACAAGTGGCGTCGGATGCTCGCCAATGTCGGCAGGCTGACTGGCACAGGCCAGCCGGACTAGAGCTTTTCAGGCTTTGATGGAGTCAAAGCCTGAGCTCTAACCTTTTGTTTTAACGTGTTTTCTTCGCGCGAACCGGTAGCCGCTTCGCGCGAAGGCGCTTTGGCTGTATCGGCCAGATGCCCCTGGCTGCGGGAGCGGAGCGTGGGGGACGCCCGCGCCCCGTGAGCCAATAGCGCGCAAACATCCGCGGGCCCGGTATTGTCCTGCTCCCGAAACGTTGGCCACTTTACTCCGCGCCCGGCTTTCGGCCTCATAGGCCTCGCGAATCGGCGGCATGGCCGGTCCGGGGGATAGAGCCGAAGGCAGCATGAATCTGGCGCAGCATATCCACGATGCCGGCCGCAATTACCCAAGCCGGCCTGCGGTCGGCTTTGGTCATCATCTTCTCCATGACTATGCAGCGCTGGCCCAGCGTGTCGCGCGGATCGCCTCGGCCCTGCGCCGCGACTTCCGGCTGATGCCCGGCGACCGCGTCGCCATCGTTGCCAGCAATGTTCCCGAATATATCGAGACGCTCTATGCCATCTGGCATGCGGGCTGTATCGCCGTCCCGGCCAATGCCAAGCTGCATGGCGCGGAGATCGCCTATATCCTCGAACATTCCGGCGCACGCATCTGCTTTGCCTCGTCCGACCTTGCCTCGGTGATTGACACGCATGCGCCCCGCAACATCGAGCGCATCGTCGTCTTCAATGCGCGTTCCTATGACGCGCTGCTCGCCGCCGATGTGACGTCGGTCACGCCGCGCGAGCCGGACGATATCGCCTGGCTGTTCTACACCTCGGGCACGACCGGCCGGCCGAAAGGCGCGATGCTGACGCACAAGAACCTGCGGGCGATGAGCCGGGCCTACATGTCGGAAGTCGATCGCATCGGCTATGGCGATCCGATCCTGCATGCAGCGCCGATGAGTCACGGTTCCGGCCTCTACATCGTTCCGTATGTCGAACATTGCGGCGTGAATGTCGTGCCGGAATCCGGTGGCTTCTATGCCGACGAGATCTTCAAGCTGCTTGAGACATGGCCGCGCAGTTCGATGTTCGCGGCGCCAACCATGGTGAACCGGATGGTCGATCACCCCGGCCATTGTCACGTCGAGAACATTCGCACCATCATCTGGGGCGGCGCACCGATGTATGTCGAAGACACCATCCGCGCGCTGGAACGCTTCGGCCCGCGCTTTGCGCAAATCTATGGCCAGGGCGAAAGTCCGATGACGATCACGCTGCTGTCACGAAACGACATTGCCTATACGCGCGATATGCGCTGGCGCGAGCGGCTGGGCTCGGTCGGCCGTCCCTTCAAGATGATGGATGTTCTCGTCACCGGCGAAGACGGCACCGTTCTGCCGCCCGGAGAGACCGGCGAAATCGTCTGCCGTGGTGAGCCGGTGATGGCCGGATATTGGCGCGACACGGAAGCGAGCGAAGCCGCTTTGGCGGGCGGCTATCTGCATACCGGTGATATCGGCAGCTTCGATGAACAGGGCTATCTGTTCCTGAAGGATCGCTCGAAGGATCTGATCATTTCCGGCGGCTCCAACATCTATCCGCGCGAGGTCGAGGAAGTGCTGCTGCGCCATCCCGGCATACGCGAAGTGTCTGTTATCGGCCGGCCGGATCGCGAATGGGGCGAGATTGTTGTCGCCTATGTGGTCGGCCATGCCAGTGCCGCCGATCTCGATACGCTGTGCCTGAACTGGATCGCGCGCTACAAGCGGCCGCGCGACTATGTATTCATTCCGTCTTTGCCGAAGAACAATTACGGCAAGGTGCTGAAGCGCGAGCTTCGCCTGCTCGATGCCGAGCGCGTGCCGGGAACGGGCTGATCCCTGCAGTCACGCCGTCATTGCAGCGGACTTGGCATTGCTATCGAGCCAGCGCTCGAGAAACGTCACTAGCCAGTTCTGCATCGAATAGTCGAACACCCAGCGATCCTCGAAATGCGCGGCGCGCTGCTTAGCGTTCGGCAACAGCGTGCGTTCGTGTCCGCGGATGACCCAGCGGCACATCATGGCGTGTGTGACTTCCGGGTGGAACTGGATCGCGTAGGCATGATCGCCCTGCCGGAACGCCTGCACCGGGAACGTATCGCCTTCGGCGAGCAAGGTCGCACCGCGCGGCAGATCGAACCCTTCGCGATGCCATTGGTAAACGTGATCGGGCCACATCTGGCAGACGTCGCGACCTTCCTCCGTCGGACGGATCGGATAATAGCCGACCTCGACATGCCCTTGCGCATGGACATCGACACGTCCTCCAAGATGCCGCGCCAGCATCTGGCCACCGAGGCAAATGCCCAGATACGGCTTGTTCTCCTTCAGCGGCACGCTGATCCAGTCGATTTCGCGCTTGATGAAATCGAGATCGTCATTGGCGCTTTGCGGGCCACCAAAAATGATCGCGCCCGAATGCTGTGCCAATGTGCCAGGAAGCGGATCGCCCAGCGCCGGGCGGCGGATGTCCAGCGGAATGCCACGCTTGCGGAGAAAATTGCCGACGCGTCCGGGCGTCGAATTTTCCTGATGCAGAACGATAAGAACGGGCAAAGACATCTGCGGCGTGATTTACGGCGATTCCCCGGTAGTCATAATTTCTACAAACGGCCCCGAATTGGCAAGACTCTTTCCGGTAAGGCCGCCATGAGGAAATGGACTATCGGTTGCGGCGCTGCTGCCGCCTGTCGGATGCCGCCAGCATCGTCTCGCGCGGCAGGGTACGCGACAGAAAGACGATGACCTTGTTGAGGAAGCCCGGCACCACCAGCATGCGGCCGGCCATCAGCCCGCGATAGCCTTCCTCGGCCACCCGATCGGCTGTGACCACGGCCGGGCCCGGCAGACCCCGATTGGCAACGCCCGCGCGCGCCTGAAAGCCGGTCGGCACCGGCCCGGGGCACAGCGCCGTCACCCGGATGCCGCGGGCTTTCCATTCCTGGTACAG
>JAEXXW010000121.1 GCA_023405565.1 Pseudomonadota bacterium | reverse complement strand
TCCCAGCCCAGCGCCGCCATCTCGGCACGACTCATTGGCAGGAATGGCGCCGCCATGCCGGAATCCGGCCGATGGCGGAACAACGAATTCAGGGGCCTTTCGGCGGTGTCTTGGGTATTGGTGACCTGGGTATCCATGGCGCTTACGCATAAGGCTCCAGCGTCGCGAATTCAATCGGCCGCCATATGAGCGTCGGCCGAGATGGAAATGATGACAGGCGATGTAGCGGCGGCCGACGAGCACCGGATCGTGTTCCCAGCCTGCATAAGTGGTGCTCCCTGGACGTTGTCAACGTAGCGGTCTCGGCCATGCGCAAAGAGATAGATATCGCGGCCACGAAATTATGGCGATATCTTAACGACATAAATGTTCGAAGTTTTTGTTCCGGATGGTGCGCCATTTCCGACGCTGGTCGGAATAAAACTGCGTCAGATCGTCAGGTTAGGTGATCGGGATATGAAGCTGTCGCCGAAGGAGCATGACCTCCTTCGTGTGCTAGGTTGCAAACTCATTAACGGTAGTCAAATCAGCTGGAAGCTGATTCAAGCTCCTCAAAGGAGCTGCCTTGGCCCGCTACAAACTGACCGAGTTTGAGTGGAGGACAATCCAGCCGCTGCTTCCAAACAAGCCGTGCGGCGTGCCTTGGGTCGATGATCGCCGGGGGGTGAACGGTATCTTCTGGACTTTGCGATCCGGCTCGCCCTGGGCCGATCTACCTGAGCGTTACGGTCCTCCGACGACAGTCTACAACCGCTTCAATCGATGGCGGAAAGCCGGCGTTTGGGACAAGTTGATGGATGCGATCATCGCTGCCCATGACGGCAAGGTGCAGATGATCGATTCCGGCATCCTGCGTGTTCACCAGCAGGCTGCCGCAAAAAAAACAGGTTGGAGACGCTTGTATCGGTCGAAGTCGTGGAGGACTGACCACCAAGCTGCATCTGCGGGTGGTTGGCAACGGCCTGCTGGTTCAGATCGAGTTGCTGCCTCTGAAATCGATAAGTTTTGACATGTGCCGAGCGTACTCTCGAAGTCCAGAGAGGCAATTCATCCGATCGCCATTCGTCCAATTCGAGCGGCCGTTGTGATAACGATGCCGCCGAGGAGGCGCTGCAGGAACTCCTCGGTTTCGGGGCGCTAATAGTTGTGGTGGCGATCCGGAGACGAGGGCACCGCTGGGCATGCTCTGGGTGGAGCAGGCTAGTGCGCTAGCCGTCGAAAGCTCCATCTAGACGATCCGCTCGTCTACTCTGATGGCGCACGGCTCGAATGTCCGAACTTCTGCAGGAGGCGGCTACCCAGATGCAGTTAATCCTGCTCACATGCCGGTCGAAGGTGCTCCGATATGTCGATGCCAACCAGATTGTGCTGCGATGAGTTCCATGGGGTAGGAGATCGCTGCTGTCGGCTAAGGTGATCGAAAAGAAGAACAGCGGTACTCCACGATTCATTTTTAATCGTGGCGGCAGACCGCGCGCGCTCGTGCGAGCATGCGGCGCTGTCATCCTGCTGTCATGGACACCCGTGTTTGTGGTGACTGTCATCAGGCCTCTGCAATGCCGCTCAATGTCACCGCTGATCTTTCTTATAAGGTTGTAACGCCCGGCGCGATGTCTGGCCTCGGTGTAACAATCGCCCATTGCGCTGTACCCGGCCGCGCGCGGCTTCGGCATCTCGGCCTTGTGGCCCGTGACGATCGCCTAGCTAGGGCGAAGGCGATGTTTGACGACGAGCCGGGTCTCCTGTCGGTTCATACCAACGCATTGACTGGATCGGTGCTCGTCACCTTCCAGCGTCCGCTGACGATAAAGCGGATTGGAACGATTATTGACGCTGCTGCGTCTGATCATTCCTTGCCGAAGCGTAAGGCTGCGCGCCGGCGCAGATCGTCACTGTCTGCAGCGGCGACCGCGGCGCCAGTTCTTGAGCCGGCGCAGCCGTGGCACGCTACAGGAATCGCCGATACACTGGCGCGGCTCGGTTCGCAGATCGATCGGGGATTGACCGCGAAAGTCATTGCCGCACGCTTTGCCGATTATGGCCGGAATGAATTGCAGCACGCGGAGCCGCGCTCGGCGGTTGCGATTTTCACCGAACAGATGACGAGCCTGCCCATCGCGCTGCTTGGCGCGTCAGCCGGCCTGTCAATACTGACTGGAGGGCTAGCCGACGCCGCGATCATTGCCGCGGTCGTGCTGATGAATGCGGGCATTGCGACGGCCACCGAACGTCAGGCGGAAAACACGATCCTCGGCATGGCTAACTACACGCCAAGGCCGGTCCTTGCGATCCGCGAGGGGTGTCGCGAATTGATCCCCCCGGCGGCGCTGGTGCCGGGCGATCTCATCGTGCTGGAGCGCGGGACGCTGGTGCCGGCCGACGCGCGGCTCATGTCCTCGGACGAACTCACCGTCAATGAATCGGCGCTGACCGGCGAAGCGTTGCCGGTGCACAAGAATGCGGAGATGCTGTTGCCAGACGATGCCGTGCTCGCGGAGCGGGCCAATCTCGTCTTTCGCGGCACCGCCGTCACTGGTGGCTCCGGAATGGCCGTCGTGACGACCACCGGTATGAGCACCGAAATCGGCCGCATCCAGCGGCTGCTCGGCACCGTTGCGCCACCCGAAACGCCGATTCAGCGCCAGTTGGGCGATGTCGGCCGTGAACTGATCGTGGTCAATGGCCTGATCTGCGGGGCCGTGTTCGGGCTTGGGCTGCTGCGCGGGCAGGGGCTAGTGCCGATGCTGCGCAGCGCGATCTCGTTGGCGGTCGCTGCAATTCCGGAAGGGCTGCCGGCGGTTGCAACAACGACACTGGCGCTCGGCATTCAGGACATGCGCAAGCGTCAGGTCTTCGTGCGCAAGCTCGATGCGGTGGAGACGCTCGGCTCGGTCGAGGTGCTGGCGCTCGATAAGACCGGGACGCTGACGGAAAACCGGATGGCGGCCGCCGCGCTTCACATCGGCGGCGAACGGATCGACTTTGTATCTGGTGCAGACTATGAATCATACACGGGCGGCGCGACGGCCATTCGCCGGTTGTTCGAGGTTACCGCGCTTTGCAGCGACGCGATCGTGCGACCCGCCGACCAGGGGCATGCGATCGAAGGCACGCCGACGGAAGCTGCGCTGATTGAAGGAGCGCTCGGCCTTGGCATCGATGTGGCGGCGCTGCGCCTTTCGGCACGCGTACTCTCAACGATAGGTCGCGGCGATGGCCGCAAGCGCGTCAGCACATTGCATGCGACCGAAGCGGGGCGCCTCCTTTGTGTCAAAGGTGATCCGGTGGAGGTGCTGGCGCGCTGCACAACGCAGATGACAGCTGGTGGCGATGTGCCGCTCGATGATGCCGCACGAGCCGCGATCATTAGCGCTAATGAAACGATGGCCGGTCAGGCCCTGCGCGTACTGGGCGTTGCCGACGCGCAAGACTGCGACGATCCGCGTGATGAACAAGGACTGCGATGGATCGGTCTTATCGGATTGGCCAATCCCATTCGTCCGAGTGTCGATCCGGCTTTGCGCCGTCTGCATCGCGCCGGCGTGCGGACCGTGATGATCACTGGTGATCAAAGCGCGACGGCATTTGCGATCGCCAGGCAACTCAATCTTGGCAATCACGAAGAGCTTAAAGTTCTAGAAGCCGGGCAGATTGCGGGCGTGCCGCATGATGTGCTCGCCGCTCTTGTCAGCAAGCCACAGGTCTTTGCCCGCGTCAGCCCGGTGGACAAGCTTAACATCGTCAAGGCGCTTCAGACCGAAGGCCATATCGTGGCGATGACCGGCGACGGCATCAATGACGGTCCGGCTTTGCGCGCCGCCGATATCGGCATTGCGATGGGTGGGGACGGGACCGACGTGGCGCGTGAGGTGGCCGACATCGTGCTCGCCGGCGATGATCTTGATGGTATCATCGAGGCGATGCGGCTCGGGCGCGCGACCTACGCCAATATTCGCAAGGTGCTGCGTTATCTCGTCTCCACCAATGCGTCGGAGACCTTCACCATGCTTGGCGCGGCGTTGTTTTCGCGTGGCGAACCGCTGACGCCGATACAGCTC
>JAEXXW010000001.1 GCA_023405565.1 Pseudomonadota bacterium | reverse complement strand
GCCTCACATCGTCTTCCGCGAGGCGGGGCTTCCGGTCGAGATCGTCAGGATCGACAACAAGGCCAAGAAAACGGAAGGCGGCGACGATTTTCTAGCGGTCAATCCGCTCGGCATGGTGCCGGTGCTCATACTCGACAATGGCGAGACGCTGACCGAGGGGCCGGCGATCGTTCAGTATCTCGCCGACATGAAGCCTGAATCCGGCCTGATGCCCAAGCCCGGTTCAATCGAGCGCTACCGCGTCCTGGAATGGTTGAACTATATCACATCCGAACTGCACAAGCAGTTTACGCCGCTGTTCAAGCCGAACACGCCGGATGAATACAAAACAATCTCCAAGGAGAACGTCATCAAGGCGTTCGATCGAATCGATGCGCATCTCGCCGGCAAGCAATATCTGACGGGAGACACGTTCACTGTTGCCGATGCTTATCTGTTTGTCGTCAGCAACTGGGCTCGTTTCCATGCCATCGATGTTGCGCAATGGCCGAACCTGAAGGCGTTCCTGGATCGTGTGAAGGCACGTCCCGCCGTGCATGAAGCGATGAAGGCCGAAGGGCTGATCAAGGCCGCGGCCTGATGGTCATTGGGGGGCAGGCAACCCGGCCCCCCAAGCGACATAAAATTTGCCAGCGAATTTCCGGGGGTGCCTGCGTTGCAGGCGTCCCGGAATGATGCCCGATGTCTCGAAAATTTGAAAAAAGGCGCGGACCGATTGGGAGGACTATTTCGCCTCGACGCAAGTTTACTCGTGGGGCCTTCCACCATGAGGATGCGAAACGATGAAACCGTCCCGCACAATTTTAGTTGCCTTGACCCTATCGATCATCGCGCCTCTCTCGCTGACCACCGCGTCGTCGGCAAGCCGCAAAACCGACAGCGGGGCCATCCGCTCCGACGAAATCTCGAGTCAGCGCTATAATGAGCGCCGTCCCGTGCGCCGCTATCACGCACCACCAGCCTACAATTCCTACAATTATGCGCCGCAATATTATTATCGCGGCTTTGCCGATCCATCGATTGCTCCCGATGGCAGACCTTATCAGGTCCCCGAATATCTTCGGAACCAGTGCTATATAGACGACGGCTACGGCCGCTTTTCGGCGTGTTCGAACCGCTGAGCTGATGCGGCCTGGCGCAATAAGAAGAGGCCCTTGCAGCCATGACGTTGCAGGGGCTTTTTGTGCTTGAACGAGCGTGATCATCACGTGCAGTGGCCGTGATGGGCAGTGCTCAGCACCGAGCGGATAGCCGAAGGAGATCAGCGATGACCGATGCGAAACAACGCGCCATGAAATCGCCGCCGATTGTGTCACCGCAGGAATGGGAAGCCGCGCGTGAGCATTTGCTTGTGAAGGAGAAGGCGCTGACCCGCGCCCGTGACGCACTGGCCGCCGAGCGACGGCGGATGCCGTGGATGGCGGTGGACAAGGCATACGTGTTCGACGGGCCTGCCGGCAAAGTCAGTCTGCACGACCTGTTCGAGGGGCGCCGTCAGTTGATCGTCTATCGTGCCTTCTTCGAACCCGGTGTGCATGGTTGGCCGGAGCATGCGTGCATTGGCTGTTCGCTCGGTGCCGACCAGGTCAGCCACCCTGCACATCTTCATGCGCGCGATACGAGGCTCGTCTATGCCTCGCGTGCACCGCAATCCGACATCGCACGTCTGAAGGCGCGGATGGGTTGGGAGAAAATCCCCTGGTACACCATCACGGATAGCTTCGACGCCGATTTCGGGGTGGATGAATGGCACGGCCACAACGCATTCATCCGCGCCGGCGAGCGCATTTTCCGCACCTATTTCATCAATGGCCGCGGCGACGAGGCCATGGGCACGGTCTGGAGCTATCTCGATATGACGGCGCTTGGGCGGCAGGAAGCATGGGAGGATTCACCGGAGGGCTATCCGCAAGAGCGGCCCTACAAGTGGTGGAACTGGAACGACAGCTACGTGCCCAATGCCGCGCCAGATCCGAAATGGGTCGCGGTGTCGGACGCGGGAGAAGCCGCCTTTCGCAACCGCGACGGTTAGTTTCAACCAGCGATTTTCGCGTTCATGCATATTGCGGCAGATAAACGGGACACGCCATGTCGTGACACGCGCGAGATTTTGGGCGGCTAAAAAATCATCGCGTCGCTGTGAACGAAAATTCTGCGCTCTCATGCTTAAGGCGTCGCCAAGCGGCGCCGAAACCATCAAATTTTCCTTGTCGATCTTGTCCGTCGGCTGCCGCAATTTTTGCGTTTGTTGACATGACGAAGTTGCGTCATGAAAAAAGACTAATCCCATTTTTGTCGGTATTCAGACGCAATAATGTCGCGGCGTAGTTCCATCAATTGTCAGTGACATTGTTCACAATTAATGGCTTGAAGTGGGCATGAATCCGATAGGGCCGCGTGTGCGGTCTCGAAATCGTAACCTGCCGGATGGCGCGGGTTACTTCGCATGGTGCGGATTGGCGCCGCGCAATTTGATTCAGATTCCCAGCAAGATTTTCATCTCGCTTGGAGCGCCAGTGCATCCGTCCGCGGAGCGGCTTTTCTTTTTGATTCTTCGTCTCTCGTATGCGCAGAAACGTCTGCGGGCCCTCTCACTGCGACGCCATGCGGTGACGCGTGATGCCGCCTGGCATCGTCACGGGAATAGCGTGTTGATGGGAGTAGCGTGTTAAAGGAGTAGCGTATTATGAGTACCGTGAATAAGCATGGTCATCTCAATCCCAATGATCCCGCTTACTATGCACCGCGATGGTTGCGCGAAAGATCGGAGGCGCAACGGTCCCCTTCGCGCGAAACAAGTTTTGGCGAGCCAAGGCGTCCGATTTCTGCCCCCGCGTCTTTCGACGCCTCGCTTGAGGACGCGTTTCCCAGGTCTCTGCAGCGTTCACTCGAGCCCGAGGCGATACCTGAACCTCCGGGTCTTGTGCGAGAACTGGACCGGAGAATTGCGCTCGTTGGCGTTGTCCGCCGCTTGGGATTAGTTGTCGGCGTTTCAGCACTGGTGGCGCTGCTTTTCGTCATCATGGTCCCCACGTCGCGAGATTCTGCCCAGCCATCGGACAGCGGTGCTTCATCGTCCTCCGGAATATTACAATCGATAAGAAGCGCTTTCTCTCAGTCGGCGCAGAGCGGAGCTGACACGCAGCCCGCTCTTTCCCAGTTTCAACCGGCCACCCCGGCGTTAGCCGGAACCAGCGAGCCGGTCACGATCCGCGAGCAGCCCGATGGGTTGCTGCAACAGTTTCTGCAATGGCGCCAAAACCCTGATTCGACCGTGCCATCTCAATAGTGGAGCCGGGAGAAAAATAATGACGCGGAATCACCGATTCAATATTTCCATTTCCCCGGAGCGGAATCTGCGATGAATCTTCGTTGGATAAAGCTTCTCTTCGTTGTCTTGCTCGCAAGCGCGGCGAGCGCAGCACCGGCTGACAAGACCCAAGTTGTACGCGATCTTGCAGGCCGTGTCGGATCGGTCGTTGGTTCGGCGCTGGCCTGTCAGGAGATCGCGCGGCCCCGTATTCAGGGAGTTGCCGACAAGTTCGCGGCTGTCATCAAGGAGGCGTCGTCGAACGAGGCAGAGCGTGCTGACCTCACTCAGTTGTTCGATCTCAGTGCTGCGGGTGGCCGTAGTGCCGTGATGACGGGCAAGGTTGATTGCAAACTGGCCGAGCGTCAGCTTTCTGACCTCGAACGGTCGATTGCCGGGCCCGCTTTGTCCAATACAATTTCTCCGTCATTCGCGGCTGGCGCTACAGCGGCGGCGGCCAGCGCAACGGTCCGCGGCGTCAGCGATCGGGAAATCCGGTTTGGAATAGCGGCACCGCTTTCCGGCGCTGCACGAGAGCTGGGGCGCCAGATGAAGCTTGGGATCGATACCGCTTTCAACCGGACCAATGACGCGGGCGGTGTCGATGGCCGGACGCTTAAGCTC
>JAEXXW010000615.1 GCA_023405565.1 Pseudomonadota bacterium | reverse complement strand
GTTTCCGCATCTCACCGTTCGCGAGAATCTTGAAATGGGTGCGTTCCTGCGCCACGACCATGCCGCTGTAAAGGGAGATATGGAACGTATCTTCTTCAAGCTGCCGCGGTTGCGTGAGCGTATCAGCCAGGTGGCGGGCACGTTATCGGGCGGCGAGCAGCAGATGCTGGCGATTGCACGCTCGCTGATGTCGCGGCCGCGCATGATCCTGTTCGACGAGCCGTCGCTGGGGCTTGCCCCCAACATTACCGCAATCATCTTCGAGATCGTCGAGGACATTCGCCGCGAGGGGACGACGGTGCTGATGGTCGAACAGAATGCGCTGGCCGCTCTCGATATGTGCGACCGCAGCTATCTGCTCGAGACCGGACGTGTCGTTCAATTCGGTACCGGCGAGCAGATGCTGGCGGACGAGCACGTGCGCCGGGCCTATCTCGGCGGCTGAGGGCTCTCTTCAGGAATGGCGGAGCACTGGGTCCGGGCCTGTCATGTCGATGCGTTCAACAATCGCCGGATTGTCGGCGTGATGGTGGACGGCCAGCATCTTGTTGTTATTCGGGATGGAGCTCGTTTCTTTGCGGCCGAGCGGGCTTGCCCCCATGAGGGCGCTGATTTGGCACAAGGTCGCTGCACCGGTGCAAGGCTGCATTGCCCGCGGCATCTGGCCTGGTTCGATCTGCACAGCGGGGCTGTGTCACCGGGCTGGTCGTTCCGCGCCCTCAAAGTGTATCCGGCCCGGCTCGCCGTGGACGAGGTCCTTGTCGATCTCGGGAGCGAGGGTTGACGATCTGTCAATCAACGCTGCGGCGCGCAACCGCGTAGGAACACCTTCACCGCGATCCGCACGGTCTCATCGATCTTGTCGCGCTTGGCCGCGCGCGGCATGCTGGTGAGCCAGCCAAGCTGATGCTCGCCGATCAGCATGTCGAGAAACAGGACGGCAAGGCGGTACGGATCTTCCTTTTCGATGTGTCCGTCCTGTTGATGCTTTTCGATCCAGGATGCGACGATCTTGTATGCCGATACTGGACCGGTCTGGAAAAACAAACGGCCAGCGTCTGGAAAGGTGCGACCAATCGACACCATCAAACGATGGAATTCGAGGATGGGAGGGCTGAGAACCGTGGTCAAAAAGGAATGGCCGATGGCCGTCAATTGTTGTTCGAGGCTGCCTTTGGGATCGACGTCGATACCGAGCGTGACGTCCTCGCATTTCTGACGGACAACGGCTTCGAACAATCCTTCCTTGCCGCCGAACCAGGCGTAGATCGTCGCCTTTGATCCGCCGACCGCACCGATAATGTCGTCGATCGTGACGTTGTCATAACCCTTCTTCAGAAAGAGCGGCGCAGCGTTGCGGACAATGCGCTCGCGGCGTTGATCGGCCGCTTCCGGGCGGCTCGGTCCGGACGTGGCGCCGCGCGTGCGGCGCAGCGGAGCGGATGGCTTCGTGTTCTGAATAGACATGCGGTTTACCAAATCAAAGCTTGAGCGGGTCTAGCCCCAAAACTTTGGGATTGCATCAGCCAGCAAACCTACTGTAACGTACAGTACAGTACTAAGAAACAAAAAAGACTTTCTGGGGAGGTTGCGCATGCAGGCCGGATACCGGCTTGTCAGCTTTGCTGACGACCATGGTAAGCCGCAGGGTGGTGTTCTGGCCGAGGGCCGTGTCATCAGCTTGCAGGATATTCTCGGTCCTCACTTCAGATCGGTCATGGATGTGTTGCGCGCCTGGGATCAGGCGAATCCGCTGATCGCGAGTGCGGCGGAAGCAAAAGCCTTTGCCGACAAAAGCAAGCACCTCTCCGAAGTGAAACTGCTGGCGCCGGTTCTGTATCCGGGCGCTTTCTTCTGTGCTGGTGCGAATTACTGGGATCATCTCGAAGAGATGTCCGAGATTGCCAAGCGCACGACAGGCAAGGCGCCGTCGATGGTCAAGGCGCCGGAGCCCTGGTTCTTCATGAAGACCACGGCGGGCTCGATCATCGGCGATGGCACGCCGGCACGTCTGCCGAATTTCTCCAGGCAAGTGGATTGGGAAGCAGAACTCGGCGCCGTCATCGCACGCCAGACGCGCAATATTTCCGAAAAGGACGCCTTGAGTGCCGTCGCCGGCTATCTCATTGTCAACGATCTGTCGGCGCGCGATCTGATGCGGCGCGAGAATTCGCCATTTGTCTACGACTGGATCGGGCAGAAATGCTTTGAGGATGGCGCGCCGATAGGGCCGTGGCTGACGCCCGCCGCCTATGTGAAAGATCCGAACAACCTTGCCATCAAGCTTTGGGTCAACGGTGTGCTGAAGCAGGATTCCAACACCGGCAAGATGGTTCACAACACCGCTGAACAGATCGCCTATCTCAGCCGCCATGTGACGCTGCAGCCGGGCGACATCATCGCCACCGGCACGCCGGCCGGTGTCGGTCTGCCGCGGGGCGAATTCCTCAAAGCCGGCGACGAAGTGAAAATTGAAATCGACGAACTCGGGACGCTGGTCAACCGCATGGTTGCTGACGATGCCGCGTAACGGTCGAAGTGTGGGAGTTGCGTAATGCCGTCCGCCACGGAATTGAAGATTGCAGAACTCACAAAAGGCATGCTGAAGCTCAAGCTGTTCGTGATTTTCTCGCAGGGCAAGGGGCTCGATCTGAAACCTTATCTCGCCGAGCATCTGCAATACATGATCGGTCTTGAACGCCAGGGAAGGCTGTTTGCATCCGGTCCGCTGGGTGATGGCACCAGGGGCGATGGCATGACGATTGTGCGCGCCGCGGATGAAGCCGAAGCGCGCGAGCTTGCGATGCGCGATCCCTTCGTCGTGAACGGCATCCGCACCTTCACGCTGCAGTCCTGGACCGTGATGGAAGGTTCGCTGAGCGTCACCGTGAATTTCTCCGACCAGATCGCGAAGATTGGCTGATCAATCAGACAGCTGCGGTCAGGTTCAAGACGATATCTGCTTCAACAATAAAAAAGGCGCGCCATGGGGAGGAAACATACAAGCAGAAGATCGGATTCATCGGGGTAGGCAAGATCGGCCTGCCGATCTGCGAGCATCTGATCAAAAGCGGCTACACGGTGATCGGC
>JAEXXW010000610.1 GCA_023405565.1 Pseudomonadota bacterium | reverse complement strand
GTATAGGGGTCGACGCCGAGGCGTGCGGCCAGTTCGCGGCGCTTCTGGTCGGCGCCGAAACCGCCGAAGGCCTGATCCTGCGATTTGCCGGCATTGTTGATGCCGGAGCCGATCTGACTCATCTGGTTGCCGATGCCGGCCAGTGTATTGCCGATTGCCTGAACTGGATTGACCAGCAACTCGCCGGCGAATTTCACAGGCGCCAGGCCGGCTTGCGCCAGCGCGGTGTTGAATGCTTCGGACTCGCTCAGCCTGTCGAGTTCGGCAACCGCGGCGAGCTCGCGGATGCGCATCTGCATCATCGTGTCGCTGACCACCTGGAAATCGCCATAGGCCGAACGCACCGTGTAGAGGCGCAGGAAGCCATCGCTGCGGACCGGATTGACGATGGTGTAGTTCGGTGCAGAGGCTCGGATACTGGGGATTTTGTTGGGATCGAAGGAGGCCGGGCGTTCGACTTCAGCCGCAAACGCACATGAAGACAGGGCCAGCCCGCCCACGACGACGAGGCCGGAGGCCAGTGTGACTCGACGCATTCAATTCCCCCCAACGGTACAGAACCGTCCTCTATTTGACAGGGATTGGGATACCGCCGCAAGCGGCTCGTTCCGTTATGCGCTCACGATAGCGAGACATTTTTCGACGATCGTTCAAGCTTTTGTCAGAAGACAACAGACAGGCCGTCGTTCGGCAGGAACTGCTTTCCGTTCCTGGCGTTGAGACGGCACCTTCAACGATCCCGCAATCTTGGCATCTCAAGACCTGTTCATGGAGGCGACCATGCGCGTCGCGCTTGCTTTTATGGGTATTTCGATGCTGGTCAGTCCAGCATTCGCCCAGCAATCGCTTGATACGCAGACCGTTGTTGTTGGTCCCTGGACCATTGCGACAACATACAAGGCCGACAAGTTTGAAAATTGCACGATGACGCGAACGGCAACGGGGCTTGGCATTGCATTCGTGCGCAATCCTGACGGGTTGCTTCTGGCGATTGATTCACCGAAGTGGAGGCTTGAGCGTGGCAAGGCTTATTCGGTCAAACTGGCGGCCGGATCACAATCCGTCGATGCCAAAGCTTTAGCGGAATCCAAATCCGTCACCATCGCGCTGGCCGACCGCTCCTTTAACGATCGGCTGCGCAGCGCCAACGCACTCGATGTGCGCGGAGAGGGCGCTACGCTCCGTTTGCCATTGGACGGCAGCGCCGCGGGGCTTGATCGGCTCGATCTGTGTTTCGAGAAGAATGCGAAGGAGGGCCCCGAGGCAAACCCCTTTGTTGCGCCGGCGCGAAGGCCCTAAGCTACTGCCGCGATCAGCGCAGGGGCTTTCCTGTCACAGCGGCGACATCGGCGATGTCCTCGTCCGATAATCCTGCCTCCCGCAGCAATTCGGCGGTGTGTTCGCCGAGCGACGGGGCAAGATTGCGTATGGCCGGCGCGGAAACCGACCACGAACCCGGGATCTGCGTGGTGCGCAGTTTGCCTTCGGTCGGGTGATCGACCAAGCGGAAGAAGCCCGTCTCATTGAGATGAGGATCGTCGAGCAGGCTTTCGATGTCGTTCAATGGCATCACCGGAATGTCTGCCGCGTCGAGCAATGCAACCCACGCGGCGGTGGTCCGGGTTTTCAGGACATCGGCGACGAAGGCGTAGACCTCATCGATATGTTTGGCGCGATTGCCATGTGTCGAGAAGCGCGGGTCCTCAAGCAATTCCTCGCGTTCGATCGCGCGAAAGAAACTCCTCCAGTGCGTATCGGTATAGACGAGCGCGCAAACAAATCCGTCGCTGGTCGCGTAAGGGCGGCGATGCTTGGAGACAAGGCGCGGATAATATTGCGGGCCTTCCGGCGGATCGAAGGTCAGGCCGGCGAGATGATCGCCGAGCAGATATTCGGCAAAGACCTCGAACATCGGGATCTCGATCGCCTGTCCCTGGCCCGTCCGCTCGCGATGAAACAGCGCAGCCGAAATGGCGTTCGCAAGATACAGGCCGACCGTGCGGTCGGCGATGGCAATCGGCATATAGCGTGGCTCGCCGCCCCAGGCATCGCGTGGAATCGCGGCAATGCCCGTGAGGCCCTGGATCAGATCGTCATAGGCGGGCTTGCCGGCATAGCGGCCGCCGGCGCCATAACCGGTGGCGCTGGCGTAAATGATGCGTGGATTGAGGGCGCGGATATCGTCATAGCCAAGCCCGAGCCGTGCAAGCGCCGCGGGCCGGACATTGCTGACGAAGACATCGGCGGTCGCGGCGAGCTTGCGCAAGGCGTCGCGCGCCTTCGCCTGTTTTAAATCGAGCGCGACGCTGCGCTTGTTGCGATTGAGGTTGAGATAGATGTGGCCCATACCGGCATGTCGCATGGGGCCAACATGGCGCATGACGTCGCCGGACGGCGCTTCCACCTTGATCACGTCGGCGCCGAAATCGGCGAGGATCTGTGTTGAGTAGGGGCCGAGAATAACGCTGGTCAGGTCGATGATGCGGATGCCGGCGAGAGGGCCGTCGTTCTTGCTTTCGGTCATACCGAAGCATTAGCGCGACGGCCATGGATGCTGCAAACCGCTTTTGGAAGAGGTTTTATCTGGCTCGCCTGGCTGCGTCAGCCGGAGGCCACTTCGCGAATCGGCGCGCCATGGGTCTGCGGAATCTTGTCGGCGTAAGTTTTCACGAAATCCGACATCGGCGCGTTATGTCCGGCGGGCGGATCCATCGCGTGATCGGTATAGCTGGCTACATCCGGGTCGGCATAGACCTTTTTCATGATCGCGCGGTACTTGCGCACGAGCTTGACCCACCGCACCGCCGTCCGGGTGAAGTCGTAGGCGCGCCAGGGATAGAAGATCAGCGGATTGACGATTGCCATGCCGTAGCGCCGTTGCGTCCGGATCTTGCGCCGCACGAAACCAAACTGGAGTGGATGGACGCCCTCGATCCGCGACGAGCCCGAGAACAGCGTGATGCCGTCGATCACCTTGGTCTTGTTTAGCCCGGTCGCGGCCGCCCGCCGCATGATGGTTTCGACATGCTCGTCGCTGTAATAGCGCGTCCAGGCATCGCGATAGACCTTTTCCCACGTTTCCTTCGACATGATCGGATGCGCGGTGCAGGCGTGTTCGAGGTCGTATTTGTTGAGATCGGGATCGACCGGAATGCCCTTCATGTGCAGGAC
>JAEXXW010000609.1 GCA_023405565.1 Pseudomonadota bacterium | reverse complement strand
CAGCTTCACGCAACATGGCGAGACGATCGAAGACCCCTATGCGTGGCTGCGCGATCCCGGCTATCCGAATGTCACGGATCCGGATGTGCTCGCTTATCTCAACGCGGAGAATGCCTTTTTCGAAGCGGAGATGAAGCCGCATCAGGCGCTGATCGACACGATCTTTGCCGAGATGAAAGGCCGCATCAAGGACGACGATTCCAGCGTGCCACAAAAGGACGGCGATTACGTCTACTGGTCGGCCTTAGATGCCGGCGCGCAATATCCGAAATGGTTCAGGCGGCCCGCGAAAGGCGGTCCCGACGTCGTCATTATCGACGAGCCGGAAATGGCCAAGGACCTCGACTATTTCCGCCTCGGCGGCCACGCCATCAGCCCGAATGGCCGCCTGCTCGCTTATGCGGTCGATACCAACGGCTCCGAGCGCTATGTGCTGAAGGTCCGCGATCTCGACACCGGCAACGACCTGTCCGACGTGATTGAGAACTGGCGCTACGGCCTCGTCTGGGCTGCGGATTCAAAAAGCTTTCTCTACACCGACGCCGACGAGAACTGGCGTTCCAAGACGGTCTGGCATCACAAACTCGGCGACCCGCAATCGTCCGACCGCATCGTCTACAAGGAAAGCGAAATCGAATTCGGCGTCTCGGTCGGGCTGACGCAGTCACGCGCCTATGCCGCGATCAGCTCGGGCGACAGCGACTCCAGTGAAGTGCGCATCCTGCCGACCAGCGATTTCACCGCCGAGCCCATCCTGGTATCGCCGCGCAAGCCGGAACGGCTTTACGATGTGGATGAACGCGACGGCACGCTCTATATCCGCACCAACGACTCGCATGTGAATTTCCGTGTCGTCACCGCACCCGTGTCGTCACCCGGCACGTGGACCGAACTGATCGCCGGCGACGAGCACCACTACATTCTCTCGCTGACCAGCTTCCAGAATCTTCTGGTAGTGGAGGAACGTGTCGACGGCCTCTCGCAGATCCGCCTGCACGACTATGAGAGCGGTGCCGATCGCTATATCTCGTTCAAGGAAGCAAGCTATGTCGCGGGCCTTGGCAACAATCCGGAATACAAGGTCGATCGCCTCCGCCTCTCCTATCAGTCGATGGTCACGCCGAGCACGGTCTATGACTATCATCTCGCCGATGCGCGTCTGGAGACGCTGAAGGTTCGCGAAATCCCGAGCGGCTATGATCCTACGCAATATGTCACCGAGCGGCTGATGGCGCCGGCGCGCGATGGCGTCATGGTCCCGATCTCGATCGTCTATCGCAAGGATTTCAAGAAGGACGGCTCGGGCTTCCTGCATATCTATGCCTATGGCGCCTATGGCTTCGCCTATCCGCCGAATTTTTCCACCAACCGCCTCTCGCTGCTTGATCGCGGCTTTGCCTGCGCCATCGCGCATATCCGCGGCGGCGACGATCTCGGCTATCGCTGGTATCTCGATGGCAAGCTCGACAAGCGCACCAACACTTTCAACGACTTCGTCGATGTCACGCGTTTCCTGATCGATCAGGGCTATGCCAAGGCCGGCCACGTCACCGCGGCCGGCGGCTCGGCGGGTGGCGAATTGATGGGCGCGGTCGTCAATCAGGCACCGTCGCTTTATGGCGCGGTTGCGGCGCATGTGCCTTTCGTCGATGTACTGAACACGATGCTCGACGAAACGCTGCCGCTGACGCCCGGCGAATGGTCGCAATGGGGCAATCCGATCACCGACAAGAAGGCGTTCGATTACATCCGCAGCTACAGCCCCTACGATAATGTTACGGCGCAAAGCTATCCGGCATTGCTCATCACCGGCGGGCTGAACGATCCACGCGTGACCTATTGGGAGCCGGCCAAATGGGCGGCGAAGCTGCGCGCGACCAAGACCGACAGCAACACACTGCTGATGAAGATCAACATGGGCGCCGGCCATGGCGGCAAATCGGGCCGTTACACATCCCTCGAGGAAGCAGCGGAAGAATATGCGTTCATGCTGACGCAGATGGGTCAGCACAAAACCGCATAACGCGTTGCCTTAAGTGATGACTTCGAATTCGCGGCCGATCAGCCGCGACAGCGTGCGCATACGGTTGGTCACACGCTCGCCGTTCAGCGCGGCGAAGCGATCTGGCAGTTGCAGGGTCAGCTTGCCACGCGTAACCTTGAGCGGCGTCTTCGGCAATACGCCCGGCATCGAGGCCGACACCATATAGGCAACACGCATCGCCGCGCCGAGGACACGAGCCCGGTCAAGAATGCGCGTCGAAGCGAGTTCGCGCAGGCGCGGCGACAATTCATCGTCATGCGTGATGCCGACATGGCGGAAATACACGGCCAGCGCGAGATAGGCACGGCCGGCATGATCCAACGCCACGAAATCGGCATGCGAGATCAGATTGAGCGATTGCTCGCCGCGATAATCCGGATGCGTGCGCCAGCCGATATCCGCCACAAGACAGGCGGCGTGACGCAGACGCCGCTCGACCGCGGTTTCGTTGATACCGGTCGAATCCATGAGCTGGTCGGTCCAGGCCACCAGTTCCTCGCCATGCTGCGGCGAGCGCGAACGCAAGACGTTGAGATTGCGCGCGGCATCGATCAGCGGGTCCTTCTTCTTTTCACGTTCGCTGAGCAACGAGAACAACAAACCTTCGCGCACGCCCAGTGCCGAGATGACGACGCTCTCGGGTTTGACGCGACGGATCAACTGGCCAAGAACCACGGCGGCATAGCCCAGCAGCGGACGACGCGCCACGGAGACGACTTCGATCTGCGATAGCGTTTCCGGGTCGACACGCTGCACCAGCTCGCAAAACTCCAGTGCCTCGCGCGCCTTCAACGTGTAGCCGTGCATCACGTGCAGCGGATAACCCGTCTGCGCCATGTGCAAACCGGCCAGCGCACGCCATGCGCCGCCGACGGCGTAGAGTTTGCGGCCCCTGCCCGCTTTCAGCGATGACACACCGGTCAAAGAATCTTCGGCGATTTTCTCCGCACGCTTCAAGGATTGCCCGGAGGCATCTTTCAGCATCAGGCCGCCAAGCGGCAATGTCACGCCTTTGCGGATTTTCGTGCCACGCACATCGATCAGTTCGAGCGAGCCGCCACCCAGATCTCCGGCAATGCCGTCCGGCGCGTAGACGCCCGACACAATGCCGAGCGCAGCCAGTTCGGCCTCGCGCCGGCCGGAAAGGATATCGATCTTGATGCGGCAGATGCGCTCTGCTTCCTCGATAAAAGCCGGGCCATTCCTGGCGTCGCGGCAGGCCGCCGTGGCGATGCCGAAAACACGTTCGACCTGCAAGGTGTCGCAGAGCGCCCGGAACCTGCGCAGGGCCGCAAGCGCCTCAGCGACCGCAGCCGGCGCCAGCAATCCCGTGGACTGGACCTCGCGCGCGAGGCCTGCCAGCACCTTCTCGTTGAAGATCGATGCCGGGCTGCGCGTCAGCCCCTCATAGACGACGAGCCGCACCGAGTTGGAGCCGATATCGATCACGGCAACGGACGGCCCATGATCGAGCCGGCCTTGCGCCATTTCGATCGGGGCCGATGTCTTCGTCAGCGACGCCTGGGACTTCTCGTACCCCTTGGCGCGTGTATCCTTGATACGCTTATCCTTGGCGCGAACGCCCTTACCGCCGGCCTTCTTCCCGTCGGACTTTCTATCGTCGATCCTGGCGTCTGATGAGGCGACGCGGCGTTGATTCTTTGAGCGATTTCCCACGTCCCGACAGGCTCGGATTGGTCATGAAGTATTTCTGGGCGTTGAAAGGCTCCTCGCCTTTCGCGGGCCTTATGCGGGTTGCGGTGCCGTCAGGCAAGACCTTCCAGCTCTGCTCGTTGTCGTTGAAGTTCACCACCATGACCTGGTCGAGCACCTGCTCGTGCACGGTCGGGTTGGTAATGGGGCACAGCACCTCGACGCGGCGGTCGAGGTTGCGCGGCATCATGTCCGCGGAGGAGATGTAAACGATCGCCTTCGGGTGCGGCAGACCATGACCGCCACCGAAACAATAGATGCGCGAATGCTCAAGGAACCGGCCGACAATCGATTTGACGCGAATGTTGTCGGACAGCCCCGGCACTTCCGGCCGCAGACAGCAGATGCCGCGCACCACGATGTCGACAGACACACCGGCCTGGGACGCCTCGTACAGTTTGTCGATGATGCCAGGATCGACCAGCGAGTTCATCTTCATCCAGATCGCGGCCGGCCGGCCCGCCTTGGCGTGACCGATTTCGGCATCGATATGATCGACTATGCGCTGGCGCAGATTGACGGGTGACGCCGCCATCGCTTCCAGTTCGGCGAGCTCGGCATAGCCGGTGATGAAATTGAAGATGCGTCCTGCATCGCGTGCGATCACCGGATCATCGGTGAAGTAGGACAAGTCGGTATAGATGCGCGCGGTAATCGGATGATAATTGCCGGTCGCGACGTGAACGTAGGTCGCAAGCTTGCCGGCCTCGCGGCGGACCACCAGCGACAGCTTGCCGTGCGTCTTCAACTCGATGAAGCCGAACACCACCTGCACGCCGGCGCGTTCGAGATCACGCGCCCAGCGGATATTCGCTTCTTCGTCAAAGCGCGCCTTCAGTTCGACCAGCGCCGTGACCGACTTGCCGGCTTCAGCCGCTTCGGCCAGCGCCTTGACGATCGGTGACTCCGCCGACGTGCGATACAGCGTCTGCTTGATGGCGATCACATCCGGATCGCGCGCGGCCTGCTGCAGATATTGCACGACCACGTCGAACGATTCATAGGGATGCTGGACGATGAAATCCTTCTGCCGGATCGCCGCAAAGCAATCGCCACCATGATCGCGGATGCGCTCCGGAAAGCGCGGATTATAGGGCGGAAACAGCAGATCGGGCCGGTCGAGCGAGACGACTTCCTTCAGGTCGTTCAATGCCAGCATGCCGTTGACCTGGAAGGTCTCGTCATTGCTGACTGCCATCGCGCGCTGCACGAAGCGGCGCAGGTCGTCAGGCATCGATTGCTCGA
>JAEXXW010000601.1 GCA_023405565.1 Pseudomonadota bacterium | reverse complement strand
CTGACGATGAACGACGGCGTCAGGCTTTATTACGAAGAGGTCGGTCAAGGCACCCCCATCGTCTTTGTGCACGAATTTGCGGCGGACTATCGCACCTGGGAGCCGCAGTTGCGCTTCTTCTCCCGCTCGCATCGCTGCATCACCTTCAGCCAGCGCGGCTATCCGCCATCCGATATCCCCGAAAAGCCCGAGATGTATTCACAGGACATCGCGCGCGACGATGTACTCGGCGTGATGGACGCGCTGAAGATCGACAAGGCGCATGTCGTCGGCCATTCGATGGGCGCCTATACCGCACTGCATGTCGGCCTGAACCAGCCGGGCCGCTGCCTGTCGGTGACCGCGGCGGGATGCGGCTGGGGCTCGACGCCCGACGTCGCCCAGCGCGACGCGATGAAGGCGATGGCGGCCGAAACCGGCAAGATGTTCCTGGAAGAGACCATGGAATCGTCAGCGGCGAAATATGCCGACGCGCCGATGCGCCAGACGCACAAGTATAAAGACCCGCGCGGCTGGGCCGAATTCGCACGCATGCTGGCCGAGCATTCACCGCTTGGACATGGCCTCACCATGTACAATCTGCAGCTCAAGCGGCCGACATTGTGGGAAATGGAAGAGCAGTTGAAAGGCTTTTCCGTTCCGCTGCTGGTCGTTGTCGGCGATGAGGATTTTCCCTGTCTCGACGGGAGCCTGTTCCTCAAGCGCACGGTGCCCACCGCCGCCCTGCTCGTTGTTCCGCGCTCGGGCCATACGATCACGAGCGAGGAGCCGGCCATCTTCAATGCCTCGCTCGCTGAATTGTTCTCCGCGGTCGAAAGCGGCCGCTGGATGTCTCACAGAGCCGCATCTTAAGCCAATCGCGAGGTATTGATGGCTGGCGATATCGCAATCACCGTCGACGATAACGTCGCAACCTTGCGCTTGCGCAATCCGGAGCGTCGCAACGCCGTGTCCGCAACGATGTGGCAGGCCATCGCAGAATTTGCACATTCGACCACATCGCGCGGCGATGTCCGTGTGGTCATCATTCGTGGCGACGGAGATCTCGCTTTTTCCGCGGGCGCCGACATTGTCGGCTTCAATGAAGCGCGTTCTGGCACCGCGAATGCGAGGGGTTATGACGATCTCGTCGAGGAGACCTGCCGGGCGATCGAAGCGATGCCGCAGCCGACGATCGCCATGATCAAGGGCGCGTGCATGGGCGCGGGCGCATCACTCGCCGCCTCCTGCGATCTTCGCATCGCCGCGCAAGGAGCCTTTTTTGCCGTGCCAGCGGGCCGGTTGGGACTTGGTTACGATCCGCGCGGCATCAAGCGCATGCTGCGCGTGTTCGGCCCCCTCACCCCGCAGATTCTTTATACAGCACAACGTATCCCGGCGCCCCGCCTGCATGACGTCGGCGGCGTTCATGCACTGGCCGAAAATGATGATGTCGAAGCGCTGGCAACATCCGTTGCCCGCACGATTGCCGAAAACGCGCCGCTGACGCTGAAGGCGATCAAGGCCTCCATCCGTGCATGGATATCCAACGATCCTTTGCTGATGAATGAAGCCGAGCGTTTGTACGCGCAGGCCGACGCCAGCAACGACTATGCCGAGGGCCGTGCCGCTTTCGCCGAGAAACGCGCCCCACGATTTACCGGAAGCTAGCCAGCGGCAGCCGGACGCAACACCAATTCGATCCTGAAACACCTGACCATACAGAGGAGCCCAAGAATGGAACTGAAACTGTCCGGAAAGACCGCACTGGTCACAGGCGGCAGCGAAGGCATCGGCAAAGGCATTGCACTCGCACTCGCCAAGGAAGGCGTGGATGTCGCAATCTGTGCCCGCCGCATGGAGCCGCTGGAAGCTGCGGCCAAGGAGATCGCCGCGGCCACCGGCCGAAAGATCGTTCCGATCACCGCCGACTTGCGCAGCGATGCGGACGCCAAGAATTTCATCGAGCAGGGCCACAAGGCGCTCGGGCGTATCGACATCATGATCAACAATGCCGGCTCCGCAGCCGGCGGCGTGATCGAGCACCTGACCGAGGATGATTGGGAAAAAGGCCTTCAGCTCAAGTTCATGGGCTATGTTCGCTGCCTTCGCTACGCGCTCCCGATCATGGTCAAGCAAGGCGGCGGCCGTGTCGTGAATCTGATCGGCAATGACGGCGTGAAGCCATCCTATTGGGAGATCTGCCCGGGTGCGGCCAATGCCGCGGGACAGAACCTGACGCTGTCGCTCGCGGGACAATACGGCAAGCACGGCGTCAGTTTCTGCGCGGTCAATCCCGGCCCCGTACGCACTGAGCGCTGGGCAGGTCTCGTCAAGGCGATGTCGCGCGACATGAACCTCTCTTACGAGGAAGCCGACCAGCTTGCGCCCTCATCCATTCCGATGGGCCGCATTGCTGAGGTTGAGGAAGTCGCAAACCTTGTGGTGATGCTCGCCTCGCCACTGATGCACATGGTCAACGGCACGATGATCGAAATCGACGGAGGCCAGGAAAAATCGCTGATGGATCGCCTGCGCGACAAGCGGTGATGACAAGATGGGCGATGCAAGCCGTCACACTTTGCATCGCTTCAGGCGCGAGATAATGTTGCGGTGAAAGGGCTTCCCTTTCACCGCATTTTTTTGTCTCGAACAAACAGATCGTGCATCATCGCGTTGATACAAACTTCATCATGCATGATGACTTTTATGGCATCGCACAACAACACGCGATCAACCGCCGCATGCGCACAGCTTTGCCTTGACAACGGAAATGAGCCGCCAGATTATTTGTACGCAAATAAATTTCGCGACTGAAAGGCACCTATTGCCGTGAGTGTCGATGGCATGCTGCAACGCTTCGCGAAGCCCGCGCCACCGTTAAAATTCGGCGCCACCAGAACACGTCACCGGATCCAGCCGGTCAAATCGTCAATATTCTTGGCCTTGTTAATCGCTTTCAGTATCGCTCGGCGACTATCGTTCGTGGATCAAGGAGTCTGATCATGTCGAGACGTTCTTCATTCTATGCCGCCCTCTCCGCCTCCCTGGCCATCGGGCTTGCAAGCCCTGCGCTGGCACAAAACACGATCAAAATTGGTGAACTAAACAGTTACAAATCGCAGCCGGCGTTCCTTGACCCTTACAAGAAGGGATGGGAACTGGCGGTGGAGGAGATCAACGCCAAGGGCGGTCTGCTCGGCAAAAAGCTTGAAGTCGTTTCACGCGACGACGGCGCCAATCCCGGCGATGCGGTCCGCGTTGCGGAAGAGCTGATCACCCGTGAAGGCGTCAACATCATCACCGGCACCTTCCTGTCACATATCGGTCTTGCCGTGACCGAGTTCGCCGGCAAGAAGCAGGTGTTCTTTCTCGCCGCCGAGCCGCTAACCGACAAGATTACCTGGTCGAACGGCAATCGCTATACATTCCGCCTGCGCTCATCGACCTACATGCAGGTGGCGATGCTGATGCCCGATGCCATCGCGGCGAAGAAGAAGCGCTGGGCGCTGGTCTATCCGAACTTCGAATATGGCCAGGCCGCCGCAGCCGCTTTCAAGGAGATGCTGAAGAAGGCGCAGCCTGACGTGGAATTCGTCACCGAGCAAGCACCGCCACTCGGCAAAGTCGATGCTGGCGCGGTCGTTCAGGCGATCGACGATGCCAAGCCCGATGCTATCTTCAATGTGTTGTTCGGCCCGGACCTCGCAAAGCTCGTTCGCGAGGGCAACACCCGCGATGTGTTCAAAAACCGCATGGTGGTGAGCCTGCTCTCCGGCGAACCGGAATATCTCGATCCTCTGAAGGATGAAGCGCCGGTTGGCTGGGTCGTGACGGGCTATCCTTGGAGCGAGATCACGACGCCGGAGCACAAGGCCTTCGTCGACGCCTACAGGAAGCGCTGGAACGATTATCCGCGTCTCGGCTCGATCGTCGGCTATGCGACGATGCATTCGCTCGCCGAAGGCATCAAGAAGGCCGGCTCGACCGACACCGAGAAGATGATCGCCGCCTTCCGCGGCCTGAAAGTCGATAGCCCGTTCGGACCATTTGAATATCGTCCGAGCGATCATCAGGCGACGATGGGCGCCTATGTCGGCAAGATTGCGCTGAAAAATGGCATCGGCACCATGTCCGACTTCAAATATGTCGATGGCAAGGACGTGCTGCCCGGACCGGAAGAAGTGAAGAAACTGCGTCCGGCCGCCCCGTGATGTGTCCTTAAAGTCTCCCGGCCCGTAAGGCCGGGAGACTTGCGCATTCCACCGTCTCTCAATGTCGGCTTTTAAGACCGTCAGCAAGATCGCTCATGTCACCTGAGATCGTATTTGTTTGGGCGTTGAATGGTCTCGCCTCCGCGTCGGGCTTGTTCTTCATTGCCGCCGGCCTGTCGCTCATCTTCGGCGTCACGCGCATCATCAATATCGCGCATGGCTCTCTCTACATGCTCGGCATCTACCTCGCCTATACCTTCGCGACCAAGATCGGCGGAGGCCTTGGCTTCTGGGGCGGCATCGTTGCGGCAGCCATCATTGTCGCTGGCATCGGCGCGCTGATCGAAATCCTGCTGTTGCGTCGGATCTACAGGGCCCCCGAACTGTTTCAGTTGCTTGCCACATTCGCGCTGGTGCTTGTCATCAATGACCTGACGCTGTGGATCTGGGGTCCCGAAGACTTGCTCGGCCCCCGCGCGCCCGGCATGCGCGGCGCTATCGAGATTTTCGGCCGCCGGGTGCCGAGTTACGACCTGTTTCTGATCGCGATGGGGCCGGCGGTTCTCATTATCCTGCATCTTGCGCTGGCCAAGACGCGCTTCGGCCGGCTGGTGCGGGCGGCGACGCAGGACCGCGAGATGGTCGGCGCGCTCGGCATCAATCAGGCCATCCTGTTCACGGCGGTATTTGCTCTGGGATCGTTTCTCTCCGGTCTTGGCGGCGCGCTGCAGGTGGCGCGCGAGCCGGCCAACCTTCTGATGGACCTGAGCGTGATCGGCGACGCCTTCGTGGTCGTCGTGGTCGGCGGCATGGGCTCGATCACCGGCGCCTACCTCGCCGCTGTTCTGATCGCCGAGATCAAGGCGATCTGCATCGGCATCGGCGTCGTTCACATCGGCGATTTCAGTATCAACTTCTCTAAGTTGACGCTGGTGGCCGAATTCATCGTCATGGCGATCGTGCTGATCATCCGCCCGCATGGCCTGCTCGGCCGGCCGCAGGGTGCCGTGCGCAGCACGGCCGAAGTCGAATCCCCGATCCGTCCGGCCTCCAACGCGGTCAAAATCATCGGCCTTGCAGCGCTTGTGCTGCTTGCCTGCCTGCCGTTGCTCGCCAAGACATCGCCCTACAGCATCGTGCTCGGCACCGATGTGCTGATCGCCATCATCTTCGCCACCAGCCTGCATTTCATCATGGGGCCGGGCGGCATGCATTCCTTCGGTCATGCGGCCTATTTCGGGCTCGGCGCCTATGGCGCGGCATTGCTGGTCAAGTTCGCGGCGATGCCGATGCTCGGCGCCATCGTGCTTGCGCCGCTGGTCGCGCTGGCTGGCGCGCTGCTGTTCGGCTGGTTCGCTGTGCGGCTCTCTGGCGTTTATCTGGCCATGCTGACGCTTGCTTTCGCGCAGATCGTCTGGTCGATCGTGTTCCAGTGGGAGAACGTCACCGGCGGCTCGAATGGCATCGTCGGTAT
>JAEXXW010000530.1 GCA_023405565.1 Pseudomonadota bacterium | reverse complement strand
TCATGCGCGGGCTTGACCCGCGCATCCATCTTCTTCGTATGATGGATTGCCGGGTCACGCGGTTACGCACGGCCCGGCAATGACCAAAATTACTCCGCCGCCTGTTTCCAGGTATCGATCTGCGGCTTCGGCTTGGCCTTGCGCTTCAGTTCGGTCATCTCCTCACGCTCGCGCACGGCATTGCGGAAGGCCTGGTCGCGGCCGGAGAGATATTGCGGCTGACAATAGATGTCGTCGGCGCCGTACCAGGCCGCCGCGCGCATCGTGAAGGACGGGTCCGTCAGATGCGGACGGGCGAGTGCGACAAGATCGGCGCGGGCTGCGGCGACGATGGTGTTGACCTGATCGGCGGTGGTGATGGCGCCGACCGCCATGGTCGCGATGCCCGCTTCGTTGCGGATCTGGTCCGAGAACGGCGTCTGGTACATGCGGCCATAGACCGGCGACGAGGCCGGATCGGTCTGGCCGGTCGACACGTCGATCAGATCGACGCCGGCATCCTCGAACATCTTGGCGATCTTCACCGCATCGTCGCCGGTGATGCCGCCGTCGATCCAGTCGGTGGCGGAGATGCGCACCGACATCGGCTTGTTGTCCGGCCATGCCTTGCGCATCGCCTTGAACACCTCGAGCGGGAAGCGCATGCGATTTTCGAGCGAGCCGCCATAGTCGTCGGTGCGCTTGTTGGTGATCGGCGAAATGAAACTCGCTAGCAGATAGCCGTGTGCCGCATGCATCTCGATCATGTCGAAGCCGGCGCGGTCGCAACGCTTGGTCGCGGCGACGAAATCCGCCACCACCTTGTCCATGTCGGCGCGCGTCATTTCACGCGGCACCTGGCTGTTCGGGTAATAGGGCAGGGGCGAGGCCGAGACGATCGGCCATGCACCGCTCGGCAAGGGTTCGCAATCGCCTTCCCATGACAGCTTGGTCGCGCCCTTGCGGCCGGCATGGCCGAGCTGCATGCAGATCTTGCCGGCGGAGTTGCTATGCACGAAATCGACGATGCGCTTCCACGCGGCTTCCTGCTCGTCGTTATACATGCCGGTGCAGCCGGGCGAGATGCGCGCTTCGGCGGAAACGTCCGTCATTTCGGTGAAGACGAGACCGGCGCCGCCGACGGCGCGGCTGCCGAGATGCACGAGATGCCAGTCATTCGGCAGGCCGTCCTTCGCCGAATATTGGCACATCGGCGAGACGACGACGCGGTTCGGCACCGTCATGCCGCGCAGCTGGAAGGGCTGGAACATTGGCGGCACGGGCTTTTTCGTATCGACATCGAAGCCTTGCGCCTTGGTCTCGTTGGCGACGAGATGATCGACCTCGTTGACGAATTCCGGCGCGCGTAGCGCGAGGTTGTCGTAGGTGATCGCCTTCGAACGCGTCATCAGGCCAAAGATGAAGCGCGTCGGATCCATGTTCCAGAACCGCTTCACATGCTCGAACCACACCAGCGAAACGTCCGCTGAATGCTGCGTCTTTTCGACTTCCTCGCGGCGGCTGGTCTCGTAAGAGGCGAGCGCGGCGTGCACATTGGTGCTGCCGGCCTTGCGGAATGCTTCATACAGCCCGATGGCATCCTCCATCGCCAGCTTCGTGCCGGAGCCGATGGAGAAATGCGCCGTGGCCTTGGCGTCGCCGACGATGACGCAGTTCTCGTAGACCCAGCGTTCGCAGCGGATGGCCGGGAAGTTGCGCCACATCGACCGGTTGATGATCAGCTTGTGGCCCTGCAATTCCTCCGCAAACAGCTCTTCCATGAGCTTGGCCGTGCCGGGCTCATCCAGCGGATCGAGGCCGAATTTCGCGAAAGTGTCCGGATCGGTTTCGAAGATCCAGGTCGAGCGGCCTGGCTCGTATTGATAGGCGTGGACGATGACGATGCCGTATTTGGTTTCCTTGAAGAAGAAGGTGAAGGCATCGAGGGGCCGGGTCGATCCCATCCAGGTGAACCGGTTCGGCCGCAGGTCCACATGCGGCTTGAAATGATCGATGAACTTCTCGCGGACACGCGAATTGATGCCGTCAGCGGCGATCACGAGGTCAGCATCGCGCATCGCGGCGTCGATATCGGTCACATCGGTCTGGAATTTCAGTTCGATGCCGAGCGATTGGGCGCGCTGATGCAGCAATTTCAGAAGCGTCGCGCGCGAGCAGCCGCAGAAGCCGTTACCGCCGATGCGTTCGACCTTGCCCTTGAAATGGATTTCGATGTCGTCCCAGTACGCAAAATTCTGGGTGATCGAGCGGTAGCTCTCAAGATCGTATTTCTGGAAGGTCTCGAGCGTCTGGTCAGAAAAGACGACGCCGAAGCCGAAGGTGTCGTCCGGCCGGTTGCGCTCGTAGACGGTGATGTGGGCCTGTGGCCACGCCTTCTTGTAGAGAATTGCGAAATAGAGCCCGGCGGGGCCGCCGCCAATGACGTTGACTTTCATGCTGGCAACTCTCTTGCTGGCAATTGTGTGGGTCCTCTCCGCGCCGCGCGGGATCACCGACGGCGATTATTTTAAGCTTAAAGCAAATCGGCGCAAGCTGTTTGATTCACCTCAATTCGCGTCGTTCCGGCGCATCGCGGGTGCCGTTATTTGTAGCCCGGATTGAGCAAAGTGAAATCCCTGAGCCTTGTCAGGGCGTCAGCCCGCTGGAGCCGCCCATTTCGCGTTTGCTGAATCCAGGCCGAAAGGCGCGTGCTTGAACCCTATAAATTTTAAGCTTAAAGTATTGGCCGGTTTTCAAGGACATTGGATATGGCAGCGCTTTCCGGGCGGCATGCACTCGTCACCGGCGGTGGCCGCGGCATTGGCCGGGCCGTGGCAGAGGCCCTTTCAGCCTCTGGCGCATCGGTGACCGTTCTCGGCCGCAGCCGTGATGCGCTCGACGAAGCCGTGGCGGCCGGGCACGCCAAGGGCGTGATCGTCGCCGATGTCACCGATCCTGCCGCAATCGCGGCCGGGGTGAAAGAGGCGGTCTCGGCGCGCGGGCCGTTCGATATCCTCGTTGCCAATGCCGGCGGCGTCGCGACCGCGCCTTTCGCCAAGACCGGGGCTGAACAGTTCCAGCGCATGTTCGATCTCAACGTGATGGGCATCATCCATTGTGCGCAGGCCGTGATGGGCGACATGGTCTCCCGCAAATTTGGCCGGATTGTTGCTGTTGCCTCGACGGCCGGGCTGAAGGGCTATCCGTACGTGTCCGCTTATTGCACCGCGAAGCATGCGGTTGTCGGTCTCGTGCGCTCGCTCGCGATAGAGACGGCAAAGACCGGCGTGACCGTGAATGCGATCTGCCCCGGATTTACCGACACTGATCTGGTGCGCGAATCCGTCGCTGCGGTGACGAAGAAGACCGGCAAGTCCGAAGACGAGATTATCGCGCAATATGTCAAAGACATGCCGATCGCGCGGCTGATCAAGCCGCAGGAGGTCGCTGCCGCCGTGCTTTATCTGTGCTCCACGGATGCAGCATCAGTCACCGGCACGGCGATGACCGTGGCCGGCGGAGAAATCTGATGGAGCAGGCTGCCGCCATCCCGCTCGATGCGGAAACCAAGGTGGCCGAACGGCCGGGCGACCACGAGGCCGAGTTGCGGCTGTGGCTGCGGCTTCTCACCTGCACGACCCTGATCGAATGCGAAGTGCGTTCGCGTCTGCGCGAAACCTTCGATGTCACGCTGCCGCGCTTCGATTTGATGGCGCAGCTCGACAAGGCGCCGAACGGCATGACGCTCGGTGAATTGTCGCAACGCATGATGGTGTCGAACGGTAATGTCACCGGACTTGTCGAACGGCTGGTGTCGCTTAACTTGGTCGAGCGCCGTCCCGCACCGAATGACCGCCGCGCGATGATCGTGACGCTGACGCCCGAAGGCCGCCGCACATTCCGTTCGCTGGCCCGCACGCATGAGGGCTGGATCGCCGAGATCTTCAGCGATCTCACCGAAAACGAAATCGATACGCTGATGAAGTTGCTCGCCAAGACCAAGCTCTCCGCGCGCAAGGCCATCGATGCCGGAGACGAGAAATGAGCCTGAATACGCACCATCCTGTTCCGCTGCCGCTTGCCTCCTATAAAGCGCAGCATGTGAAGCTCACCGTCGAGGGCAAGCTGGCGACGCTGACGCTGAACAGGCCGGAGCGGAAGAATCCGCTGACCTTCGAAAGCTATGCCGAGATTGCCGGCATCTTCCGCGCCGCCGCGCATGACGACCAGGTCAAGACCTTCGTCATCACCGGCGAGGGTGGCAATTTCTGCTCCGGCGGCGACGTGTTCGAGATCATCGGCCCGCTGATCGAGATGGATACGGTCGGCCTGCTGAAATTCACCAAGATGACCGGTGAAGCGGTGAAGGCGATGCGGTCCTGCCCGCAGACCATCGTTGCCGCGGTCGACGGCATTTGCGCCGGCGCCGGTGCGATCCTTGCGATGGCGTCGGATCTGCGCGTCGGTACGCCCAAGGCAAAGGTATTGTTCTTGTTCAATCGCGTCGGTCTTGCCGGCTGCGACATGGGCGCCTGCTCGATCCTGCCGCGCATCATCGGTCAGGGCCGCGCCGCCGAGCTGCTTTACACCGGCCGCGTGATGGGCGGTGAGGAAGGCGAGCGCTGGGGCTTCTTCAACAAGCTGTCCTCGTCCGAAAATGTGCTAGCCGATGCGACTGCGCTGGCCAAAGAAATCTCGGATGGTCCGACCTTCGCCAATGGCATGACCAAGCGCATGCTGGAGATGGAATGGGCGATGTCGGTCGAGCAGTCGATCGAGGCGGAAGCTGTGGCGCAGGCCTTGTGCATGGAGACGGAAGATTTCTCGCGCGCTTTCCACGCCTTCGCGGCGAAGCAGAAGCCGGTCTTTGAGGGCAATTGATGTCACTCCCCGAAACCCTGTCCTGGCCTTTCTTCAACGACGGCCATCGTGCCTATGCCGAGAAGCTATCGCGCTGGGCGGCGGACAATCTGCACAAGCTGCCGCATGATGATGTCGATGAAGCGTGTCGCGCGCGCGTGAAGGCTTTGGGCGAAGCGGGTTTCCTGACGCCGACCGTGCCCGGCGAGTTTGGTGGCATGCACGCGGCGCTCGATGTGCGCACGCTGTGTCTCTCGCGCGAGATCCTCGGCTATTACGATGGCCTTGCGGATTTTTCCTTCGCCATGCAGGGCCTCGGCACCGGTTCGATCACGCTTTATGGCTCGCCCGAATTGAAGCAGCGTTATCTGCCGAATGTCGGCAAGGGCAAGAGCATTGCCGCCTTCGCGATCTCTGAGCTCGAAGCGGGTTCGGACGTGGCGGCGCTGAAGATGACCGCGGAACCGGACGGCAATGCGCATGTCCGCCTGAATGGCAACAAGACCTGGATTTCCAATGGCGGCATCGCCGATCACTATATCGTCTTTGCCCGTACCGGCGAGGCGCCGGGTGCGCGCGGCCTGTCGGCCTTCATGGTCGATGCCGATACGCC
>JAEXXW010000506.1 GCA_023405565.1 Pseudomonadota bacterium | reverse complement strand
GCATGATGCCGAGGGGCGTATAGGCGACGCTGATGCCAAACTCCGCCAGAGGCCGTCCGAACCAGCCGTTCTTGGCAAACAGCGCCGTCAATGCGAGGCCGGCGACAGCGGTAGGCAAGGCGAAGGGAATATCGACAAGGGCATCGAGGATGCGCTTTCCGGGAAATTCGTAACGGGCCAGCACCCAGGCGAGAGCGAAGCCGTATATGGCATTGAATAAAGTCGCGCCGGCAGCAGTCAGAAGCGTCAGTTTGATCGCGGCCAATGTCCGTGGGCTTGTGACGATCGCCGCGAATTGAGCCGGGCCGATTTCCGCGGCTTTTAGGATCAGCGCAGCCAACGGCAGCAACACGATGATCCCGAGATAAAGGACCGTCGTGCCGAGTGTGAGACCAAGGCCCGGAATGACGCGGCGGCGCAAGAGCATTTCCAATTAAGGGCATGAACGAAGGCTGCACGCTTTATGCGTGCGGCCTTTTATACATCGTCGGTAAGTTTAGCGTGCGCCGAAGAGCTGATCGAGTTTTGCGCCAGATGCTAGGTGATCCTTGTTCAGCTTGTCCCAGCCCCCAAAGACATCTTCCACCTTCACGAGCCGGACATTGGGGAAATTGGCCTGGTATTTCTTCACAACCTCCGGATGATGAACCCGGTTATGGAATTTGGCGAGTATCTCCTGTCCCTCGGGCGAATAGAGAAACTCCAGATAAGCCGTGGCGGCCGCGCGCGAGCCGCGCTTGTCGACGACGGAATCGACGACCGAGACCGGGAATTCCGCTAGCAGGCTGACCGATGGCACGATCACCTGATATTTCTTGTCGGCGAATTGGTCGCGGATGCCGTTGGTCTCGGCTTCGAATGTGACCAGCGCGTCTCCGACCTCGCGCTCGACGAAGGTGGTGGTAGCGCCACGGCCGCCGGTGTCGAAGACCGGCACGTTGGCGAATAGCTTTCTGATGAATTCTTCTGCCTTCTCATCGCTACCATACTTTTCCTTCGCGAAGGCGTATGCGGCGAGATAGGTGTAGCGGGCGTTGCCTGACGTTTTCGGATTCGCGAAAACGACCTTAACGTCGGCGCGAACGAGATCATCCCAATCCTTGATGTTCTTTGGGTTGCCCGGCCGCACGAGGAAGGCGGGCAAGGAATAGTAGGGGGACGCAGCGTTCGGCAGCCGCTTCTGCCAGTCGGCTGGGATCAGCTTGCCGCGGTCATGCAGGATCTGCACATCAGTCACCTGGTTGAAGGTGACGACATCGGCCTGAAGGCCTTCCAGCACCGCGCGGGCCTGGCGTGACGAGCCGGCATGCGACTGGTTGATCGTCAATGCTTGGCCGGTCTTGGCTTTCCAATTGTTGATGAATGCTTCGTTCACGGCAGCATAAAGCTCGCGCGAAATGTCGTAGGATACGTTGAGAAGCGTATCCGGCCCTTTGGTTTGCGCATGCACCGGCAGGCCAAGCAATGACGCGATCAATGTCGCAAGAAGAAATTTACGCATAGTGTCTCCTGATTTCTTATTGAAAGGTGTTTTAGTTCCGCTCTGAACTGTTGTCGGACGGATGCAGGTATGAAGCTGCGTCATGCTCATGCCTCAAATGTCGGAGTAAAGCGATCTCCGACCGAGCCTGAAGTCTGACAAGACGGATCATGAACTTGCGCAAGCGCGAGAGGGGCCCGTTACGACGATCGGCCCGGCCGCTCATCCGCGCGGTTGAATTTTCTAACATCGATGTGGCGGCGGGCCGCGGCTTCTGCATCACGCGGGTTGGAAAACCGTTGTCCCTCGAGTCCGAAGAATTGTGAATCAGAAGCGCAAAAAAGGAAGCGGTTTCCATCGCGAACGACGATGCCGGCAGTCGTGTTCCGAACTTCGATGACATAGGCGTCAAACATGATCTCATCTCTCGTGAATGCTGTGCAATGAAGGGCGGTTGTGTCAGCGACAACAACAGCCAGGACATTGGAGGTCATGCATCGACGAGCGATGTTGGTACGTATCTTCGATGAGATAAATGGCGAGAAACGTCATCGCAATTCTCCTTCATGGCGGAGCCCACGAAACGTTTCGTGGCGCTTTAGCGTTTGGGGCGCGGCGCAAGCTGCTCTGTCAAATCCCGCGGCCTGAACTGATCAGGCATGTTCAGTTCGTCATATGCGGACGATAAGGTCAATCCGCACGAAAAAATAAGAAAGTAATTTCAACGCGATGCCGGGTGAAGACGCGATTTCTCTCCCGGGCGGGCGAGCGCGCGAAGATTGTTCTTTGGGAGTTGCGACAAGCTGGGCGTGTATCATTCGTCGTGAGGGGGAAGGCCGGGCGTGCCGCCGGCGGCGACATCTTGTTTCCAAGCGGAGATCTCGATCGTGCACACGTCGCGGCATGATGATCGCGAGAGCGTGCTTTCGGCTTATGTGAAAACGATAGCATAAAATATTCGTGGTTCTATTGGCGTGGTCATGTCGCAGGATCCGGTTAGAACAGCGTGCTGCTTTCATTTAATCGAAGCATCAGCAAATTCTCTTTGACGTGCACATGTCAGTGCAAAGATTGCAAAGATATCCTTGGAAATTTCTCCTAATTTACGCGGGTGTTCGTTTGACTAGTCTGTATTAACCGCAGTCGTTCAAACGAGCGCATGATGAATGCTGATGAAGCTGGGCCGCGCATTGATGCCGCGTCCTCTGGTCTGATTGCCGATGTGCTGGTGCTGGGTGGCGGCCCTGCAGGTGCGTGGGCTGCCCTGACTGCGGCGTCGCAGGGATCGAAAGTTGTGCTTGCCGAGAAAGGATTTCTGGGAACAGGCGGCGCAACCGCCGCCGGCAACACGACGATGATTCATGTTGCGCAGTATTCGCGCGAACGGGACGAGGCGATCAGGCGTCGGCTTGCTCTGGCACATGGCCTTGCCGACCGGCGATGGATCGAACGCGTCGTTGATGAAGGCTATGAACGGCTAAATGATCTCGCCAGCTGGGGCTATCCATATCCGACGGATGATCACGGTCATCCCTATCGCGGTTCATTGCGCGGCCCGGACTACCTGCGTTTCATGCGCAGGAGGTTGCGCAAGGCCGGTGTGACCGTTCTCGATCAAAGTCCTGCATTGGAGCTAATTTCTTCTGATCGCAGTGTCGCGGGCGCGGTTGGGATTAACAGGCTGACTGGCGAACGATGGCTGGTGCGCGCCGGCGCAGTGGTAATCGCGACGGGCGGATGCGCCTTTCTCAGTAAGGCTCTCGGCACAAACGGATTGACCGGCGATGGCCTGTTGCTGGCGGCTGAACTCGGCGCCGAATTTTCCGGAATGGAATTCACCGGCCAGTACGGTCTTGCCGCGTCCTATGCCAGCGTCACCAAAGGCATCATGTACTTCTGGGCGACGTTCACCGACCAAGCCGGCAACGAACTCGGTCGCCCCGGAGATCGGCAATCGGCCGTTGCCGACGCGTTGCTGAAGGGGCCGGTTTACGCCGTCATCGACAAGGCGCCGCCACGTTTGCAGGAAGGCATGCGGCGGGGTCAACCCAACATGTTTTTGCCCTTCGATCGCAAAGGCATCGATCCCTTTCGGCAGCGCTTTCCCATCACCTTGCGTTACGAAGGCACGGTGCGCGGTGTCGGCGGTCTTCTGATCGACCAGACATGCGCAACGACGGTGGCGGGGCTGTTTGCCGCGGGAGATGCGGCAACGCGCGAGCCGATGGTGGGCGCGACGTCCGGCGGCGGCGGTCCTAATGCGACATGGGCAATGGCGTCGGGCGTCTGGGCCGGGCGTAGCGCCGCGTCTTTCGCCGCGCGCCACGGTCAAAAGCATCATCAAAGGAATGCCTATGCCGCCGGTGGCGCGGGGCTTCGTCCATCTGGGCAAGTGGACCGATCGCTGACGGCGAAAGAGCTGACGCTTGTTGTACAGAATGAGATTTTGCCGCTCGATCGCACATTCTTTCGCACGGGCGACAACCTCATGAAATCCAGGCGACGACTTGATGAGGCGTGGCGGGCGGCACGTACTCATCTGACAGCCGAGACATTTCATCCTTCAGAAATCGTGCGGGCGCGCGAGACCGCGTCGATGATCGCGACAGCACGCTGGATCGTGGCGAGCGCAATTACACGCCCGGAATCGCGTGGCCTCAATCGCCGTCTTGATTATCCGCAGACCGATCCAAGACAGGAGGGCCGCATCCTGTCGGGCGGTCTGGATGACGTGTGGGCGCGCCGGAATGTCGAGGAGCGCGCGATTGCATCATGATTGAGCTCGTGAGCCAGCAGCGCTGCATCGCCTGCCAGACGTGTGTCACGGCATGTCCGGAAAATGTATTCGATAAGGTTGCGAACAAACCGCCGGTGATCGCGCGGCCGGACGATTGCCAGACCTGTTTCCTGTGCGAACTCTATTGTCCGACCGATGCGCTCTACGTTTCGCCTCTGGCGGATCAGCACGAAACTGTCGACGAACGGCAATTGGTGGAAGCGGGCCTGCTCGGCAGCTTTCAGCGCGCGATGGGATGGAAGCGCGGTCTGCCGGGCGGCACCGAAAACGATCTTAGCTACCGCATGTTCGAAGATGGACGTGTGGCTCCATGAACCAGGACAGGGACAATGACATGATCACACGTAGAGGGTTGAGTGCTATCGGTATTGCGGCATTGATCGCTGTGGCGAGCGGGCAGGCTGTTGCCCAGGATTTCCCCGACAAGATCCGCATCGGAGATGTCGGCTTTGGCTTTGGCCAGCCATTCGGCCGCGGGTTGATCGCGATCGCCGATGCCAAGGGCTTCATCGCCGACGAATTCAAAGACAAGCCGGTGAAGCTTGAGTTCAATTATTTCGTCAATACCGGTCCGGCGATTAACGAAGCCATCGCCAACCAGCAACTCGACTTTGCCTCCTATGGTGCAGTCCCTAATACGATCGGCAAGGCCAATGGATTGCCAACGCGCATTCTCGCGGCCTACGGCGCCACCACAATCTTTGCCGGCGTGCGCTCTGAGCTGCCGATCAATGCGGTGAAGGAGCTGAAAGGCCGCAAGATCGCGGTGCAGAAGGCGACCATCATCCATTGGAGCCTGATCAATTCGCTCAAGCAGGCCGGCCTGACGGAACGCGATGTGACCATCGTCGACCTGAAAAATCCGGATCAGCTCGCTGCGATCACGGCCAATAGTGTCGATGCGATCTATGGCCCGAGCTTCTTCCTGCCGCTGCAGGACAAGGGCATCGTGCGCGTCATCTACAATACCAATGAACAGGGACCGAAGGCGACCGGCTTTGGGGCTTTCCTTGGCACCGAGCCCTTCCTGAAGAAATATCCGGAAGCGACCGAACGCGTCGTTCGCGGCGTCGTTCGCGCGGCGCATTGGTTGTCGGATGAGAACAATCGCGAGGAGGCCTATGCGACATGGGCGCGGACCGGCGTGCCGCTCGACGTGTTGCGGTTCGAATTCAAGAATGTCTCGCTCAAGGATGCCTTCAGTCCGCTGACCGACAAGTTCTTCGCCTCTCAGTATCGCGATGTGATCGCGTTCAACCGCGAGCAGAAGCTAATCCGCAGCGATGTCGACTTCGAGAAGTGGCAGGAGCCGCGCTATCTGGCGGCCGCCCTGAAGTCGCTCAATCTGGAAAGCCACTGGTCGGAACGCAATGCCGATGGCGTTGCTGGCCGGCCGAGCAACTGATGCGGCGGGCGGACAAGGGGCCTGTTCGATGAACGCGAAGTCCATCGCAGTCCGCCAGCCGCGGGCGGACCGGAAGGCTTGGAGCGTGCCAAGTCTTCCGGCCGCCAGAACGGTATTTGTCGGGGCTATTCCGTGGCTGTTGCCGGCGGCTGCTCTGGGGTTGTGGCAGCTTGCATCATCGCAGGCGTGGTTGCCGCCGCAGATCCTGCCGGCGCCGCTGGCGGTTCTGACGACGTTACTGGATCTTCTGCGCGGCGGTGAGATTGCGGATGGTCTGCGCATCAGTCTCATCCGGATTACGATCGGGCTCCTGATCGGTTCTTCCATCGGTCTTGTGGTGGGCGCGATCATCGGCTGCTGGCGGCGTGCGAGCGATTATCTCAAGCCACTCATCACGGCGATCTCGCAGGTGCCGTCGCTCGGCTGGGTGCCGATCCTGATTCTGATCTTCGGCCTTGATGAGATGATGAAGTATCTCATCATCGCGAAGGCATGCTTTGTCCCGACTGTTGTCGCGACGACTGAGGGCATTCGCAATATTCCGGCGCATTATCTGGAGGTCGGCCGCGTGTTGCGGCTAAGGCGCCTGACACTTCTGCGCAAGCTCATCATCCCGGCGGCTTTGCCGACGATCTTCGGTGGTTTGCGGCTTGCCATCAGCTACGCATGGATCGCTCTGATCGTCGTGGAAATGCTCGCCGCGACCGAGGGCGTTGGTTATACGATGGTGTGGGGCCGCACCTTGTTTCAGACCGACATCGTCATCGCCGGCATGATCATCATTGGTGTGATCGGCCTGCTGATGGATATGGCGTTGACGAGGGTCGAGCGTCATCTGCGCCGATGGGACCCGAAGGCTACGGAGGCGAGACAATGACAGACATCGCCGTCTCGCAAGCGGCACGGTCTGCGCGACAACGGTCGCGAGGCTTCGCAACGGCGCTGCGTGGTGCTGTCATCCCGGTTCTTCTGATCCTGATCTGGATTGCCGTCGATCGCAGCGGGCTTGTTTCCGGCCATCTTCTTGTACCGGTCGAAACGGTCCTCACGCTCCCTTTTCTCGATGAGGCTGGCCGCGAGCTGTGGCCGGCGCTTGGTAGCAGCATTGTGCGGTTGGTGGCCGGATTTGCGATCGGCGCCAGCCTCGGTATGGTGCTTGGACTATTGATGGGTATCTCTGTCATTGCCGATCGCGCGATCTCACCGTCGTTCAACGCCGTGCGGCAGATCACGCTGTTCGCCTGGATTCCGCTGCTCACCGCCTGGTTCGGCAATGGTGACGGGTCCAAGCTCGTCTATGTGGCGATGTCGGCTTTTTTCCCCGCGGCGCTGAATACGTATCTCGGCTTGCGCAACATTCCGGCGCGTTATCTCGAGGTCGCGAAGGTTCTGCGGCTGTCATGGCGCACGCGGTTGACGCAGCTTCTGCTGCCCGGAGCCTTGCCGTCGATCTTCATCGGTTTCCAGATTGCCTTGATCACCGCTTGGCTTGGAACGGTGAGCGCCGAATACGCGATGGGGATGGGGCGGGGGCTTGGCACCTTCCTTTCGGAAGGTCGCGGCCAGTTCCGTATGGATGTGGTGCTGCTCGGTGTGCTCGTGCTGGCGCTGGTTGGTTATCTCGTCAATGTCGCATGCAACTTCGCCTTCAGGCCGCTGCTGCGATGGCAGGGAGATGTGAAATGACGCAACTCGGACGCTCGGGACAAAACTATGCTCCACTGACCATTCGCGATGTGAGCAAGACGTACAACGTCGATGCCAAGCCGCTGTCCGTCCTGCGCAATGTCGGACTTCAGATTAGTCCGGGCGAGTTCGTCAGCATCGTCGGTGCGTCGGGCTGCGGCAAGTCGACATTGCTGCGTCTGATTGTCGGTCTGGATACCGATTATGATGGCGACATTCTGCTAGACGGCCAGAGGATCACTGGTCCAGGCACGGACCGCGGAATCGTGTTCCAGGAACACCGGTTGTTTCCATGGCTCACGGTTGAGGACAATATCGGGCTTGGGCTGGACGGGAGCAAGGAAGCCGAGGCGGTGAAGCAGCGCCGCATTCATGAGAACATCGCCCTTGTCGGGCTTGAAGGGTTTGAGAAGGCCTATCCGCATCAATTGTCGGGCGGTATGGCGCAACGCGCGGCCATTGCGCGGTCGCTCGTCACACGGCCGCGCATTCTCCTGCTCGACGAACCGCTGGGTGCACTGGATTCGCTGACGCGGGCTTATCTGCAGAACGAATTGCTTCGCATCTGGCAGCAGGAGCGCATCACCATCGTCATGGTGACCCACGATGTCGAGGAGGCGGTCTTTTTGAGCGATCGCATCGTGGTGATGGAACCGCGCCCCGGGCGCATCCGTTCGATTCAGGAGATCGATCTGCCGCATCCGCGCTCGCGCTCGAGTGTGGAATTTGTGGCTGCGAAGGAACGCGTTCTGCGCGATCTCGCATCCTAAACCAAAGTATTCGACAGGCCGATGAAGCGACGCTCTTGATTATCCAAGAACCGTATTATCCAAGAACCGCCCCGTTTCAAGAAAGCGCGTGACGCAGGCTTCATACGGCGCAAGTTCGAGGCCGCGTTCGCTGAGCCATTTGTCATTGAAATAGGTGCTGTTGTAACGGTAGCCGGAATCGCAAAGCAGAGTCACGATAGAGCCGGTTTCGCCTCTTGCATGCATTTCAGAAGCAAGCCGGGCAGCACCCCAGAAATTCGTTCCGGTCGAGCCGCCGCAAGGCCGCTCGAGATGACGTGTCAAGACACGGGTTGCGGCAAGACTCGCGACATCCGGCACCACGATGCACCGATCGACAAGCTCCGGCAGGAATGATGGCTCGAGGCGTGGCCGTCCAATACCTTCAATGACCGGTGTGGATTTTGTTTCCGAAAGGCCGTCCGGGCAGCCCAGATGTTTGTGAAATACGGACGTATCGGGGTCGACCAGACACAATCTGGTACGCCAGCCTCGGTAACGCAGAAAGCGGCCGATCGTTGCAAGGGTTCCGCCAGTGCCGGCACCGGATACGATCCATGCTGGTTCGCGATGTTCTTCCTTGTCGAGCTGCGCAAAAATCGATTCAGCAATGTTGTTGTTGCCGCGCCAGTCGGTTGCGCGCTCGGCATATGTAAACTGGTCCATATAATGGCCGCCCAGTTCAGCGGCCAGTTTGCGGCTGACATCGTAAACCGCAGCGCCATCGTCTACAAAGTGGCAGCGCCCTCCATAGCGGGCGATTTCGCGCACCTTTTCCGCTGACGTCGTGCGTGGCACCACGGCAATGAAATCGAGCCCCAACAGCCTTGCGAAATATGCTTCGGACACGGCTGTCGATCCGCTTGATGCTTCGACGATCGTCGTCCGTGGCCCGATCCAGCCGCTGCACAATGCAAAGAGGAACAAGGAGCGCGCAAGCCGGTGCTTTAGGCTGCCGGTCGGATGGGTCGATTCATCCTTCAGATAAAGCGTAATATTTGGTAAGGCCGGCAAATCGACCCGCAACAGATGCGTATCCGCGGACCTGTTGCTGTCCGCTTCAATGATGCGAACGGCCTCGTGCACCCAATCGCGATCCGGCCGTCCGGTCAATGTCGTATCGATCAATTGCGGTGCGAATGTCATCGGGCTTCACCTTGCGACCGATCGTCATGAATTGTTTTCGGAGTGGTTGAGAACATCAAGGGCGGCATCCACCATTCCCTGATAGCCTGTGCAACGGCAGAGATTGCCGGCCAGCGCCCGTCGAACCCCAGCTTCATCGATGGCCTTGCCGCCAAGCTCCCGCTGTAGCTCGATAAGGGTCATCACAACGCCAGGTGTGCAGTAACCGCATTGCAAGCCGTGATGCCTGGCCAGAGCAGATTGAATGGGATGCAACTGTTCGCCTGAATCCGCAACACCCTCAATGGTCATGACATTGCGCCCGTCGGCCTGCACAGCCAGTGTGAGACACGAGCGTGCGGTTGCTCCGTCAAGGAGCACAGTGCAGGCGCCGCAGACGCCGTGCTCGCAACCGATATGCGTTCCCGTCAATCCGAAGTGATGTCGCAGAACATCGGCGAGGTGCGTACGTGTTTCGACTGTCGTCTCCCGAGCAGTGCCATTGACTGTTATCGAGATTTTGCGCTGATCAGACATTGCTCGCGCTCCGCGCACGCGAGGCTGCTTTCTGCAACGTCCGTTCGGTCAGAACCGACGCCAGATGCTGTTTGTAGTCGGCCGGGGCGTAGAGGTCGCCGTCGGCTGGCAATGCCGCGGCGGTGGCTGCTGCCGCGAGGCAAAGGTCATCACTCCAGACATTGCCTTTCAGCATCACTTCGGCGTCTGGCACGCGGACCGGCGTTGCGCCCAGTCCCCCAACAGCGATCGCAACCTGCTGAACAACTCCAGTCCGGTCGATCTCGATCAACGATGCCGCAGAGATCATCGAGAAGCTTTCGCCGCGGCGTGTGACTTCATCAAAGCTCCATCCGTGCATCGATGACCAGCATTTGAAATCGACGCGGACGAGAACCTCATCCGGCTCGATCTGCGTCGCGAGATATCCCGCCGAGAATTCGTCGAATGATAGTTCACGAATATCACGCTGACTTTGAACAATCAGCCGCGCATCCGTCACCTGTGCCTCAACTGCAAGCTC
>JAEXXW010000437.1 GCA_023405565.1 Pseudomonadota bacterium | reverse complement strand
TCGAGATCACCGGCTTCGTCCATCCGAAGGTGATCCCGCAACTCGCCGACGCAGAGACGGTGGCAGCCGGGATCACACGCGAGCCCGGCATTCGCTATGGCGCTTTCGTGCCCAACGCCCGCGGCGCCGAACGCGCGATCAAGGCCGGGATCAACGACCTGAAAGCCGGCGTCGCGGTCAGCGACAGCTTCAACCGGCTCAACGTCAAGATGACCACCGAAGAGGGCATGAAGGCGACCGACGAGATCGCCGCCGCTGCGAAAGGCACGCAAAGCCGCCTCGTCGGCGTGATCGCAACGGCCTTCGGCTGTCCGTATGAAGGCCCAGTGTCACGCGACCGCATGCACCGCATGATGGATCAGCTGCTCGGTCACGACGCACCGATCATCTATCTTGCCGACACGACCGGCGTCGCCAATCCGGACCGCATCCGGCGCACCGTCGACGATCTGTCTCGTTATTTTCCGCAGGCAACGCTTGGCCTGCATCTGCACAACACACGCGGCATCGGGATTGCGAACGCACTGGCCGGCCTCGATAGCGGCATCCGTCATTTCGAAGGATCGATCGGCGGTCTGGGAGGATGTCCCTTCGCACCGCGCGCAGTCGGCAATATCTGTACGGAAGACTTCGTGCATATGGCCCATGAGATGGGCATCGACACCGGCATCGATCTCGATGCGTTGATCGACGCGGCACGAATGGCGCAGGATATCCTGGGGCGTCCCCTGCCCGGCATGGTGATGAAATCCGGCAAAGCCGCGGATTTGCACGCCATGAATGCGGAACGCGTGAAGGTGGATTAGAATTTTTTGTAACGGCGCGCTCTCGACAGCTCGTCCCCGCGAAGGCGGGGACCCAGAGTCTTTCGCTGGATTCCCGCCGGAGCCTGTCATCGGGCCGCGCTATGCGCGGACCCGTCGGCGGGAATGACTGGAGTAAAATGCAATAGCGCCGCCCTACCCCCGATACCCGATCTTCCTGGACAGTCCTTCCGCCGTCTCCTGCACCATAGGACGCAGCGCTTTTTCGCCACCCATCGTGTTGGCGATCTTTTCCGGCACGATCACCGTAATCGCTGCAACGACCTGTGAATCGTGATCGCGGACGGGAAAAGCGAGACTGACAAGTCCCGGATCGACGATCGACCGATGGAAAACATAGCCGCGTTTGCGGTCAGCCGCGATCTGCGCGTTGAACTCATCGCGCGGTGGCGCGGTCTGTGCTCCACGCGTCTCGCTTTTCAACTTCTCGTAGATCGCGTTCAGCCGAGTTTCATCCAGGAACGCCAGCATGATGCGACCGCTCGATGTCACATGTGCGGGCAATCGCGCACCCAGTTGCAGATTGCTGACGAGACCGGCATTCGGCAAGGCCCGCGCCAGATAGACGGCGTGCCAGCCATCGAGAATGGCGATATGCGCCGCGGCATTGGTGCGGTCGCTGAGAACCCGAAGGAACGGCTGTGCGGATTCCGTGATCGGTTGCGCGTGCAGATATTCAAAGCCGAGATCGAGCGTCTTTGAGGTTAGCCGATAGCGGCGCGTATCGGAATCGCGCGCGATGAATCCGTCGGCTTCGAGGGTGTAGACCAACCGATAGGTCGCCGACCGTGAGAGCCCAAGTCCCGCGGCCAGTTCCGCCAAGGTCTTGGCCGGCTTGCTGCGCGGAAACAATTGCAACACCGCAAGTCCCCGCGAAAGGCCGGGCACAATGTAACGTGGATCGATGCGGTCTGAATTCTGGTCCATATGGCTCGGCATTCGTGCTCAGCTTCCTCAACGTCGCAGCGTCATCATGTTTTCTGTATCAAACATAACGTTGACATGACAAACCCTTCTCTCTACGGGAGCCTGAAACGATCAAGTCGGGGAGGCCACCATGGGACTGACGGCCGAGATGGGGCGTTTCATTGCCTCGCTTCGCTATGAGGCCCTGCCATCCGACGCGGTGAAAACAGTGCGTCTCGGCTTTACCGACTGTATCGCGGTCATAATCATGGGTTGGCCGCTCGATGTCACCCGCACGGCCGCGCGCGGGCTTGGGATGCTCCGCGATGGCGATCACCTACCCATGGCTGCGCTCCAGGCGCCGGCACCTGAACGCGCCTTGCTCTACGGCGTTGCCGCGCATGCCATCGATTACGACGACACTGCCCTTGCCGGGCATCCGAGTGCCATTCTTGTCCCGGCCATCCTGTCGGAAGCCGCCGCAACCGGCGCCAATGGCCGGGCCATGATCGCCGCCTATGTCGCTGGCTATGAGCTATGGGCGGAGATGACGCGCCGCGATCCCGACCAGCACCATCGCAAAGGCTGGCATCCGACCGCGATGTTCGGAACCATCGCCGCGGCCGGCGCCGCCTCCTCGCTTCGCGGACATGATGCGGCCATGGCGACACGCACGGTCGGCATCGCGGCGTCCCTTGCCGGCGGAATCGTCGGCAATTTCGGCTCGATGATGAAGCCATACCAGGTCGGTCGCTCGGCGCAGTCCGGCCTTCTCGCGGCACGCCTTGCGGAAGCGGGCCTGACCGCAACCGACACCGCGATCGAAGACGATCTTGGCTTCATGCGCGCGATCTCGCCGAAGGGTCTGGTCGATACCAGAAGCCCTTCAACGCTCGGCAAGGACTGGTCGATCCTGCGCAGCGGCATCAACATCAAGCTCTATCCGGTTTGCTACGCGATCCACCGGGCACTCGATGCCGTCATCGATATGCGTGCAAAAACGCCGGTCAACCCGGAGGATATTGAAGCGATCGATCTCGAAATCGGGCAGACGCAGGCGGACATCCTGCGCGTCCATCGGCCGGCGAACAGGCTCGACGCAAGGATTTCCGGCGAATTCGCAATGGCATCGGCCATCATTGCCGGTGCCTGCGGCCATTCCGAACTCACCGACACATTCGTGAACCGGCCCGATGTGCAGGATCTGATCGGCAAGGTGCGCTTGCGTCTCATCGCGGAGAAAGACCAGCATGAGCCCGCGCATTCGCCGTTCGACCGTGTGTCGCTGGTGCTGCGCGGCGGCAACGTGCTGACCACGGAAGCCGTCACCCGGCCGCGCGGTCATTTCCAGCGCGGTATCGAGACCGAAAAGATGTGGGAAAAGTTCGAGAACTGCACCAAGCCGACGCTTGGTGAGCGCGCGCGCCCCCTGTTCGACGCGTGCCAGACTCTCGATCGCCTGACATCGGTTGCCGACTTCGGACTGTTTCCTTCTGACAAACCTGCGGTGAATGCGGCATGAGCATGGACGGCCTCAAACATCTTCTGGTCGAACAGCCCGAACCGGGCCTGATGATCGTTCGTTTCAATCGGCCGGACGTGCATAATGCGCTGAACACCGCGACATCCGAAGATATCCTCAAAGTCTTCGGCAAGCTCAGCTTTACGCCGGGCGACCTGCGCTGTGTGATCCTGACCGGGACCGGGGAGAAAGCCTTCAGCGCCGGTGGCGATCTGAAGGAACGGCAGGGCATGACCGACGATGCCTGGCGTGCGCAGCACGCGATCATCGAAGAGGCAGCCTATTCGATCATCAATTGCTCCGTACCCGTGATCGCAGCGGTCAACGGCATTGCCTTTGGTGGCGGTTGCGAACTCGCGTTGTGCTGTGACTTCATCTACGCCGCGCGGCATGCGCGTTTTGCGCTGCCGGAAGTGACGCGCGGCATCATGCCCGGCGCTGGCGCGACGCAGAACCTGCCGCGCGCGGTCGGCGTGCGGCGGGCAAAGCAGATCATCATGAGCGGATTGCCATTCACAGCCATACAGGCTTACGAATGGGGCATGGTCAACGAGATTTGCGACGCGGCGGAGTTGATGCCGCAAGTGCTCTCACTCGCCCGCACGATCTGCGACAATGCGCCGATCTCCGTCCGGCAGATCAAGAAAGCGATCAACGTCTCGACCCAGACCGATCTCAACACAGGCCTTGCCTTCGAAGTGCAATGCTACGAGCGTATGATCTCGACCGAGGACCGGCACGAAGGTGTGCTGGCCTTTAATAAAAAGCGGAAACCGCATTTCAAGGGGCGCTGACCCCTGCATAATCGGCAACCGGGTCACAGCGTTGCTCGTCGCTCTCACGCCGGAAGGACGAACATGTCTGGCCGATGATCACCATCGTCGGTCCGGCCGGCAAGTTGGCTTGAGCGAGTTCGGCAATCGATCCTGACATGACCGTTTCATCCGGCCGCGTGGCCTGCGCAACTGCGAGCGCCGGCGTTGCCGGATCGAGGCCGGCTGCGATGGCATTCTCGACCAGGGCCGCGAGCGTCTTCTTCGGCATATAGACGACCGTCGTGGCGGCAGGATCGACGATGCTGCGCCAATCGATGTCGGATGGCAGCGAGCCATCATCGCCATGCCCGGTGATGTATTGAACACGCCGCGCAGCTTTCCGATGCGTCAGAGAAACGCCGAGCCGGCTGGCCGCACCCTGCGCCGCGGTGATGCCCGGCACGACCTCAATGGCGATGCCGGCTGCGCGGCACGCATCGATCTCCTCGCCCGCACGGCCGAAGATCATCGGATCGCCGCCCTTCAATCGCACCACGCGACGCCCGCCTTTCGCGAGCCCGACCATCAGCGCGTTGATTTCCGATTGCTTGCAGGACGGCCCATGTCCGCTCTTGCCGACCAGCATGCGCTTCGCCTCGCGGCGCGCGAAATCGAGCACCTCTTTCGACACGAGATCGTCGAATAGGATGACATCGGCCGACTGCAACGCGCGCACGGCACGCAATGTCAGCAATTCCGGATCGCCCGGCCCGGCACCGACAAGCGTGACCGAACCCTGCTCCGCGGCCGGAGCATCGCTGTTCGTTTCCTTCAGCAGGCGCTGATAGTCTTGCTCTGCCGGTTCGCCATTCGGATTTTGTAGCGCCGCGCGGGTGAAATTCTGCCAGAACAATCGCCGTCCATTGAACGGCAATCCGGATTGCTTAACCGTGTCACGCCATTGCCGCGCCGCCTGCGCCCAGCGGGCGAAACCCGCCGGCAGCATGGCCTCGATGCGGCTGCGGATCGCCTGCGCGAACACCGGTGCCGCACCGTCGGTCGAGATCGCCACCACCATCGGCGAGCGATTGACGAAGGCGCCGAACGAAAAATCGCAGAAATCCGGCTTGTCGATCACGTTGCACGGCACGCCGGCGACACGCGCCGCGGTGTGAAAGCGCGCCGCCTCGGCTGCATCGTCGAAAGCGCCGATGGCCAGCGCTGCGCCGTCCAGCACAGCATCGCTCCAGCCGCTCCGATAGATGCTGACTTCACCCGCAGGCGGCTCATTCGCAACAACCAGCAACTCCTCGCAAACATCGTCGGCAAAAACATCCACATGCGCACCGGCCGCGGCCAGCAGTTCGACCTTCCAGGCCGCCGCCGCGTTGCCGCCGGCTACGATCACGCGCTTGCCGCCCAGCGCAAAGAACACCGGCAAGCGCGCCAGCGCCTCCATGCGCGGCAGCGTGATCTCAGACGGCGTGCGCGGTGCGTTCATGCTGCTCATGAGCGATGATCCTTTTCAGTTCGGGCTGGCACGAACCGCAATTTGTGCCGGCGCGCAGAGCTTTGCCGATGCCGGCGACGTCCGTCGCGGCGCCGCTCGCGATCGCCTCGCGGATGGTCTTGAGGCCGACGCCAAAGCAGGCGCAGATGATCGGTCCATGATCGGCGACGCCATCGGCCGACAATCCCGACAGCAAGGCGCGGCGTTGTCGCTCCTCAAGCGTTCCGGCGGCCAGCACGGCCTTCGCCGCCTCCCATTGCGGGTGCTGCGATGCCGGTTCGACGAACAGGCAGAATTCGAGCTGGCCATCCTTGAACATCGCAACACGATAGATACCGCGCGGCTCATCCAGGAATTCGGACGTCGATCCGTCTTCGGCAATGATGGCGCGAACCCAATCCTGCCAGAACGCGATGCCGTCATTGGAGGCCAGCGACACAGCGCCGCCGCCTGTGGCCGCAGACTTCACCCACCATGCGCCCTTCGGCAGATTGACAGGTCGTTTGCTAAGGACAAACCCGGTGAAGCGATAATCCACCCGCTCGATGCTGGCGGGTGTCGCCTTCGATTCCGGCTGACCGGAATAAGGGTCCGTCACCGGATTGATCAGCTCTCCGATCCTTGCCGACGATGCATTGGCACCGGTCCAGTGGATGGGCGCAAACAAAGAGCCGCGGCGTTGAGTGTCGGTGACATGCACCTTCAGGACACAGGAGCCGTAGCGTGTCGTCACACGCGCGAAGCCCTGATCGGCGAGATGATGTTCGCCCGCATCGTCCGGATGTACTTCGACAAATGGCTCGGGCAAATGCGAGGCGAGGCGCGGACTGAGGCCGGTGCGCGTCATGGTGTGCCATTGATCGCGCACACGGCCGGTATTAAGCGTGAAGGAGAAATTCTCGTCCGCGGCGAAATGCAACGCGGGACTTTCCGGCGCGATGAAGCGCGCCTTATGATCAGTCGTATAGAAGTGTCCGTTTGCAAAGAAGCGCGTGTCGCGCACTGTCTGCCCTTCTGCGCGCGGCCATTGAAACGGCGTTATCGTATCGAAAGCGGGATCGCTCATGTCAGCACAAGCGCCGATATCGAAATCGCGGCTGCCATTGTTCTCGTAAGCCGACAACGCGGCATGCTCGCGAAAAATATCGGCGGCGGATTCGTAATCAAAAGCATCGCCATAGCCGAGACGCTTTCCGACCTCTCCCACGATCCACCAGTCCGGCCTGGCCTCGCCGGGCAACGGCAGGAACGAGCGCTGGCGCGAAATCCTCCGTTCGGAATTGGTCACCGTCCCGCCTTTTTCGCCCCAGGCCGCGGCCGGCAGCAATATGTGCGCACCGGCCATCACCGTGTCATTGGGGAGCACATTCTCGGACACGATCAGGAGTTCGAGCTTTTTCAGCGCCTCGCTCACCTGTCCGGCATTCGGTAGCGACACGGCGGGGTTCGTCGCCATCACCCAGAGAGCCTTGATCTCACCGCGGTCGATCGCGTCGAACATCTGCACCGCTTTGTGACCCTCGCGTTCGGCGATGCGCGGCGCGTTCCAGAAGCGGCGCACGCGATCCACCTCGAGCGGAGAGAAACCCATATGCGCGGCAAGCTGATTGGCGAGACCGCCGACTTCGCGACCGCCCATCGCATTCGGCTGGCCGGTGAGCGAAAACGGCCCGCAACCCTCCCTGCCGATGCGGCCCGTCGCAAGATGGCAATTGATGATGGCGTTGACCTTGTCAGTGCCCTGCGCGGACTGGTTCACGCCCTGCGAGTAACAGGTGACGACATTGCGCGTCGCCGCGAACATCTCGTAGAAGCGAATGATGTCGGCGGTATCGATGCCGGTTTCCTGCGAAACCTTGGTCACGTTCGGCGCGAGCGAGCGGCAGCACTCAAGCGCCGCTTCGAAGTTCGTCGTATGCTTCGCGATATATTCAAAGTCGAGACTGTGCGTGTCAGCGAGATAAGCGAGCAGCCCCGCGAACAGGATCGCGTCCATGCCGGGTGCAACAGGCAGAAACAGATCGGCCTCCTGCGCCGTCATCGTGCGACGCGGATCGATTACCACGATCCTGGCGCCACGTTCGCGCTTGTTGGCCATCATGCGCTGGAACAGCACCGGATGGCACCAGGCCGCATTCGAGCCGACGAGAACAATGAGATCCGCCTGATCGAGATCGGCATAAGCACCCGGCACGGTATCGGCACCGAAGGCGCGCTTGTGTCCGGCAACAGACGACGCCATGCAGAGCCGCGAATTGGTATCGACATTCGCCGTGCCGATGAAACCCTTCATCAGCTTGTTGGCGATGTAATAGTCCTCGGTCAGCAATTGCCCGGAGAGATAGAAGGCGACAGCATCGGGACCATCGCGTTCGATGATCGTGCGCAAGCCGTCTGACACTTTATCCAGCGCGGTGGACCAGTCCGTGCGTGCAAACTGTCCGTCGCGCTGGCGCACCATCGGATAGAGAAGCCGCGTGTCGAGGCCGAGCGTCTCTCCCAGCGCTGAGCCCTTGGAGCACAGCCGTCCTGAATTTGCAGGATGATCGGGATCACCCGAGATCATCGCACCGCCCTGCCCGTCCGGCGACGCCAGCACGCCGCAGCCGACACCGCAATAAGGGCATGTGGTACGAACAACTTTGGGATCGTTGGAGAGCGCGTTCATCAGCTCCCTCAATACACATCCTGCTGATAGCGACCGTTCTTCTTCAACTCTGCAAGAAACGCGACCGCTTCGTCGGTTGTGCGCGCACCGTATTGCGCAACGATGTCGACCAGCGCCCGCTCGACATCCTTGGCCATGCGCTTGGCGTCGCCACAGACATAGAAATGCGCACCATCAGCGAGCCAGGACCAGAGATCGCGGCCGACCTCACGCATGCGATCCTGCACGTAGAATTTCTGATCACCATCGCGCGACCACGCCAGCGACAGGCGCGTGAGCACGCCATTCGCCTTCATCGCGTTCAGTTCATCCTCGTAGAAGAAGTCATGGTCGCGCCGCTGATGACCGAAGAACAGCCAGTTCGGCCCCTTTGCCCGGCTGGCCATTCTCTCGTGCAGGAAGGCGCGGAACGGCGCGACGCCGGTGCCCGGCCCGACCATGATGACCGGCACCGACGGATCGGCCGGCAGACCGAAGGCATGCGCCTTCTGCACATAGACCTTGATCGGATCGCCCGGCTTGACGCGCTCGGCGAGAAAGTTCGACGCGACGCCCTTGCGCAGACGCGAGCCGATCATGTAGCGCACGGTATCCACCGTCAGCGACAGACGGCCAGCCTCAGTCTTGGGCGACGACGAGATCGAGTAAAGACGCGGCTGCAGCGGCTCCAGCGCCTCGATGAAGGCTTCCGGATCGGGGCGAACCCCTGCGAATTTTTCCAGCGTCGCCAGCACATCGAGCGTCGTCGCATCGCCGTCCGGGTCTTCTCCCGAGGCCAGCGCCTTCGCCTTCTGCCGGCGCTCGCCGCCAGTGATGTAGGAGAATAACTGGAACAGCGAATCCGGCGCCGGCGACAGGGCGACATCCTCGATCAGAATCGTGCGCAGCGGCCGGCCCGCGATCGACATGTCCGGCTGCACGCCGAGCATCATGATGATGGCATCGGCCAGGTCCGGCTCGTTGGTCGGAAACAGCCCGAACGCATCACCGACGACGTAATCGAGATTGGCAGCGCTCAGATCGAAATCGAGATGAAACGTCTCCTTCTCCGAGCCCTGCCCGTTGAGGCGATAGCGGCCGACGAATGTCGCAATGGCTGGATTGTCGCGCGAACGGCCAGCATCGCCCGCAGGCTTTGCAGCGGCAGGCGCAGCCGCCGCCGGTGCCTTGGCTGCGGCCGGCGTATTGCCGATCTCTTCATAGAGCTGCTTCAGCATGCGGGCGGTTTCCTTGCCACCCGGCACGCAAAGATTCAGCCGCTCTTCCGACTTGTCGAACAGCTTGTTGGAATAGTCCTCGCAATTGTAGCCGCACTGGCCGCAATCCTGCTGCGCCATCGCCGCCATCATGCGACGGCGCAACGGGCGGCCCTCGGCCAGCGTCATGCGCTCGGCCATCGGCATGGACTGGTCGTGCCACGGCGCTTCGCCGTCATCGCCGTCGCTCCCTGCGCCTTGAGGCATCAGCGCTGCATTCTGCTCCGGCGACAAAGCGGTGACGCCCGCACCATCGAGCGACACCAGCCCGGCAAAAAACCCGTTCAGCCAGGCGCGCTGCTCGTCGGAGAATGGCGCCGTCTCGGGAACGAGATTGACGATGGGCTGCGGCGAAACGCTTGTCATTCCACCGCCTCCGCATTGAACAACTCTTTCAGCGCCTCGACCTCATGCCTGCGCGAAAAGGCGATGAAGGTTTCGTCCGCCGATGCGCGATGCGCGAGATAGCCCTTCAGCATCCGCTCGATGACTTTTGGCGCGCTGTCGGACTTCACGTCGCGATAGATCTCGCGGCCGATCGCGGCATCCGGGCCATAGCCACCGCCGACATGAATGTGGAAGCCATCGACCGTATCGCCGTCGTCGTTGATGGCGACGCGCGCACCGATCAGGCCGATATCGCCGATGTAATGCTGCGCGCAGGAATGATGGCAGCCGGTGAGATGGATATTGATCGGGCTATCGAGCTGCAAGCGCTCCTCACACCAATGCGCGATCTCCTCCGCGCTTTCCTTGGTATGAGCCGCAGCAAAGCGGCAGCCGGTCGCGCCGGTGCAGGCGACGAGGCCGGCGCGGATCGACGTCGCTTTCGTCGACAGTCCGAGCGCAGTGATCTCCGCCTCGACCTGCGCGATCTTGTCGACTGGCACGCCGGAAATGAGAAGGTTCTGCCAGACGGTGAGGCGGATATCGCCATCACCGCATTCGCGCGACACCCTGGCAATGCCACGCATCTGCTCGACCGTCATCTTGCCGACCGGCAGCACAATGCCGATCCAGTGCAGGCCATCCTGCTTCTGCGGATGCACACCAATATGCGCCACGCGATCGAAGGCCGGACGTTCGGCAATCGCCTCCGCCGGCACACGCACCAGCGTGCGGCCGAGCTTTTCCTCGACGGCAAGGAGGAACTTGTCGAAGCCCCAGTCATCAAGCACATATTTCAGCCGCGCCTTGTTACGATTGGTGCGGTCACCATGCTCGATAAAGACGCGTACGATCGCGTCTGACAGCGGCGTCGCCTCGTTCGGCTTCAGGATAACACCGGTATCGCGTGCGAAATCCTTGTGGCCGGTGATGCCGCCGAGCGTTAGCCTGAAATAAATACCCGGCTCGACACCGAAACCGTCCTTCACCGCGACGGCCTGGAAGCCGATGTCGTTGGTGTCCTCCAGCACGGCAATCTTGCCGGCGCCGTCGAAGGCGACATTGAACTTGCGCGGCAGGCCGTAAAGCGAGCGGTCGTTGAGGATGTGATAATGCCACTCGCGCGCATAGGAGCGTGTATCGAGCAATTCCTGCGGATCGATGCCGGCCGTCGGCGTGCCGGTAACATTGCGGATATTGTCGGCGCCGGAGCCGCGCGAACACAGGCCGATATCCTGAATGGTCTCGACGACGTTGGTGGCGTTTTTCGGCTCGATCTCTCGCAATTGCAGATTGGCACGCGTCGTCACATGCGAGTACGGCGCGGCTTATTTCTCGGGGTTGTCGGCAAGGCCCGCGAGCTGGCAGTGCGACAGGATGCCATTGGCGATGCGCAGGCGGCACATATAGGAGGTCTGCGCCGGCGCCACGTAGAACAAGCCGAAATAGCGCCAGCGGAAATTGTCGGCGGGCTTCGGCGCTTCGTTCTTTTCGGCCTGCTCACGAAACTTGCCGTAGGCGTCGAAGGGGTGAAGCTCGCGCTTGAACTTCTCCTGATCGGCGAGCTTGCCGCCGGCAGCAATCGTACGGTCCTGCGCCTTGATGTGGATGGCGTCGGGGCCGGTCGGCTCGCCCTTCCCGCCGCCGTTCACGCCGCGCGAAGCACGCGCCGCCGTGAGGCCGGAGACGAAGCCTTCAAGATAGCGCTTCTGGTCGGGGGTGAAATCGCCGGACATATCAGGCCGCCAAGTCCACGTCATTCTTGCCCAAGTTCTTGTCCGAGTTGGTTTTGCGTTCGGCGAACGCGCGACCAAACGCCAGTTCGTTGCGGAATCTGTCGGTGGAGACACCAGAGCGGATCAGGTCGAGATACCAGAGGCCGTCGACCGTATCGCCGAACAGCACCGCTCCGACCAGCTTGTCATTGGCAATGACGAGCTTCTTGTAGATGCCAAGGCCATGATCGCGCAGATAGATCTGCTCGGTGCCGGGCGCGCCGATGAAGTCGCCTGCGGAAAAGACGTTCACGCCGGTGACTTTCAGATTTGTCGCCGGGATGCTGCCAACATAGGCCGCATTGCCGCCGGACAGGTTGTCGGCCAACACAGCCGCCTGCTCATAGGCCGGCTCGACGAGGCCGACACAGCGGCCATCGTGTTCCGCGCATTCACCAATGGCATAGATACCGGCGATATCGGTCTGCATCTGTGCATCGACAACGATGCCGCGATTGATCGACACGCCGGCCGTGCGCGCCAGCGTAACATTCGGCGCGATGCCGGCGGACATGACGACGATGTCGGCCGGGATCGAACGGCCGTCCTTCAGGTCCACACGCGTCACATGCCTGTCGCCGACAAATTGCGCGGTTTCCGCCTTCAGCAATACGTCGATACCCTTGGCTTCAACCTCGGCCTTGAGCATGTGTGCTGCTTCGGCATCAAGCTGGCGCTCCATCAGCCGATCCATCAGATGAATGACTGTGACTTTGGCGCCGGCCTTGGCGAGACCGTAAGCCGCCTCGAGTCCAAGGAGGCCGCCGCCAATCACCACTGCGTTGCAGGCTTTCGAACCGGCAAGCTTCAGCGTTTCGACGTCACGCATATCGCGGAAGGTCATCACGCCCGCGAGTTCGCGGCCGGGGATCGGCAGCACGATCGGCCGTGATCCAGTAGCAAAGACAAGCTTCGAATAAGGAATGGTCGCGCCGCTGGCGAGCTTCACCCGGTGGATCGCATGATCCACCGCTGTGGCCGCGTGGCCATAGAG
>JAEXXW010000431.1 GCA_023405565.1 Pseudomonadota bacterium | reverse complement strand
AAAGGCCAGTGCTGTCTGGGCAAAGCGGCGTCCAGGCAGTTCCGGTAGGACCGTTTGAAGATTTGAACGACTTGTGGGGCCTCAGTTCATGCGCACTCTGATGCTTGGCGCTTTCGCCGCCATGTTTGTAGCACCGGCATCGGCCGCGGACATTGCGCCGCGCATGCCGGTCAAGGCGCCGGTCGCGGCGCCGGCCTATAACTGGACCGGGTTTTATGTCGGTGGTCATGTCGGCTATGGCTGGGATCCGGCGAGCGCCGTCTTCGATCCGGCGACATACGCGGCGGCGACTGCACCGACCTTGATCGTGTCCAGCGCGACGGCGCCGTTCGGTCTGTCGGTCGATCCATCCGGCGTGATCGGCGGTCTGCAGATTGGCGGCAATATCCAGAACGGCGTCTTCGTCTACGGCTTTGAGGCCGACATCACGTTTGCCAATTTAAAGGAAGAAGCCAATCGCGATTTTGCCGTGATGGGCACTGTCGGCGGCGACAACGGTGATTTCACCGGCAATGTCTACCTGCGCCAGAAGATGGATACTTTCGGCACCGTGCGCGGGCGGCTGGGTGTCGCCAATGACAATCTCCTGCTGTACGCGACGGGCGGTCTCGCCTGGGGCCGCGTGAACACGACCTTCGGGGTCAACAACATCGCGCTGGCCAATCCGGCAAACTGGGGCGGCCCCAATCCGCCGCCCTATGCGGTCAGCGCGTCATCCAGCGATACGCGCTTCGGCTTCTCCGTCGGTGGGGGACTGGAATGGGCTCTTACGCGGCAATGGACGTTGCGCGGCGAGTATCTCTACATGGATCTCGGCTCCGGTGACGCGCTCATCATTCCGGGGGGCGTCGCGCATTCCGATCTGACGACGCATATCGCCCGCTTCGCCGTGAACTATCGCCTGTAGGCGCCCCGGTTCTGAACCCATCGCCACCGGGCATGGGCGCAAGCGATTTGAAAAAAAGCGGGGCTGTCAGCCCCGCTTTTTTGTTTCCAAAAGCATCAAGGGCAAAGGCCAAATGCAAAAAGGCTCCGGCAGATGCCGGAGCCTTTCGCATTTCAGTGATGGCCAATCGAAGTCGGGCTTGCCCGCCTTCGATCCGTATTTGGTGAGCGGGCTTAGAAGCCCATGCCCCCCATGCCGCCCATTCCGCCGCCGCCTGGCATCGCCGGAGCGGCTTCCTTCGGCAGTTCGGCAACCATGGCTTCGGTGGTGATCAGCAGGCCGGCGACCGAGGCCGCATCCTGCAGGGCTGCGCGCACGACCTTGGCCGGATCGACGATGCCGGCTTCCAGCATGTCGACATAGCTTTCGTTCGAGGCGTTGAAGCCGAAGGTCTCGGACTTGTTTTCCAGGATCTTGCCGACCACGATCGAGCCTTCGACGCCTGCATTTTCCGAGATCTGGCGGATCGGCGCTTCGATCGCCTTCAGGACGATGTTGATGCCGGCCTGGATGTCGGAATTGTCGTTGGAGATCTTGCCGACCGCCTTCTTGGCGCGCAGGAGGGCGATGCCGCCGCCCGGCACGATGCCTTCCTCAACGGCCGCGCGGGTGGCGTTGAGCGCGTCTTCGACGCGGTCCTTCTTTTCCTTCACTTCGATTTCGGTCGCACCGCCGACCTTGATCACCGCAACGCCGCCGGCCAGCTTCGCCAGACGTTCCTGCAGCTTTTCCTTGTCGTAGTCCGAGGTGGTTTCCTCGATCTGCGCCTTGATTTGCGCGACGCGGGCCTCGATGTCCTTGGCTTTGCCGGCGCCTTTGACGATCGTGGTCTTTTCCTTCTCGATGATCACCTTCTTGGCGCGGCCCAGCATGTTCAGGGTCACGTTTTCCAGCTTCATGCCGAGATCGTCGGAGATCAGCTGGCCGCCGGTCAGGATGGCGATGTCTTCCAGCATGGCCTTGCGGCGATCGCCGAAGCCCGGTGCCTTCACCGCAGCGACCTTCAGGCCACCGCGCAGACGGTTGACGACGAGCGTGGCCAGAGCCTCGCCTTCGACGTCTTCAGCGATGATGACGAGCGGCTTGCCCGATTGCACGACGGCTTCGAGCAGCGGCAGCATGGCCTGCAGACCGGAGAGCTTCTTCTCGTGCAGCAGCACGTAAGCGTCTTCCATCTCCGCGATCATCTTCTCGGCGTTGGTCACGAAATACGGCGAGAGATAGCCGCGGTCGAACTGCATGCCTTCGACGATGTCGACTTCGGTGTCGAGGGACTTGGCTTCCTCGACGGTGATGACGCCTTCGTTGCCGACCTTCTGCATCGCCTGGGCGATCATCTTGCCGATGGTCTGGTCGCCGTTGGCCGAAATGGTGCCGACCTGGCCGACTTCAGCGGTCGAGGCCACCGGCTTCGCGCGCTTCTCGATGTCCTTGAGGACGGCGGCGACGGCGATATCGATGCCGCGCTTCAGGTCCATGGGGTTCATGCCGGCGGCAACCGACTTCGCGCCTTCGCGCACGATCGCCTGGGCCAGCACGGTCGCCGTCGTCGTGCCGTCGCCGGCGCGATCGTTGGTCTTGGAGGCGACTTCGCGCACCATCTGTGCGCCCATATTCTCGAACTTGTCCTCAAGCTCGATTTCCTTCGCCACGGTCACACCGTCCTTGGTGATGCGCGGTGCGCCGAACGACTTGTCGATCACGACGTTACGGCCCTTCGGGCCGAGGGTGACCTTCACCGCATTGGCGAGAATGTCGACGCCGCGCAGCATCCGCTCGCGGGCATCGCCGGCAAATTTTACGTCTTTAGCTGACATTGGAATTTCTCCTTGAAGGGGTTGAGCGCCATCTCTCCTCTTCGTCATCGTCGGGCTTGACCCGGCGATCCATCTTCCTTGCGTGATGGATGCCCGGGTCAGGCCCGGGCATGACGGCGGAAAGAGCCGCGTTGAATTTCGTCAGATCAGGCGATCACGCCCATGATATCGGACTCCTTCATGATGAGGAGTTCTTCGCCGTCCAGCTTCACCTCGGTGCCCGACCATTTGCCGAACAGCACGCGGTCACCGGCCTTCACGTCGAGCGGGACCAGCTTGCCTGCTTCGTCGCGG
>JAEXXW010000412.1 GCA_023405565.1 Pseudomonadota bacterium | reverse complement strand
ATTCAAAATGGTTCGACGTCGCGAGTTCGGCGCGACGCGCCTCTTTCAATGCCGGATCGTAATACGGCGTCATACTGTCGACGCCGACAACGTGCCGCCCCTGCGACAACAGACGGCGTGTCACATGGAAACCAATGAAGCCGGCGGCGCCGGTGACGAGAATGGGTGAATTGTTCAAAGTCGCCACAACTCGATTGCTGCGGGCTTCGTGGCCCGGTCAAGAACCCCTTTAACGTCAAACACAGTGCCGTCTCCGTCCCGCAGCAGATCCGTGATCAGGCCCCAGCCCTGATGGACATATTCATCATGCGCGACAGCAAGCACCACAGCATCCGCAGGCTTGAGCGCCTCACGGCCAACCAGCGTGATGCCATATTCATGCTTTGCGTCCTGCGGCAGAGCCATCGGATCATGAACCTGTACCGTGACGCCCGATGATGCCAGTTCGTTGACGATATCGGCGACTTTGGAATTACGGGTATCGGGCACGTTCTCCTTGAACGTCACGCCGAGCACCGTGACCACAGCATTGGTCCGCTGGCGCTTGAACAGGTTTTGCACACACGCCAGAGCGACTCGCTGGCCGACATTGTCGTTGATCCGCCGGCCGGCCAGAATGACCTCGGGATGGTAACCGGCGCGCTCGGCCCGATAGGTCAGATAATACGGGTCGACGCCGATGCAGTGCCCGCCCACAAGGCCGGGATAGAATTTCTGGAAATTCCATTTCGTGCCGGCCGCGGACAGCACATCGCCGGTATCGATACCAAGCCTGTGGCAGATCGCCGAGAGTTCGTTCATGAAGGCGATGTTGAGATCGCGCTGGGTATTTTCGATGACCTTCGCGGCTTCCGCCACCTTGATGGAGGGAGCGCGATGGACGCCCGCCGTCACCACGGACCCATAAACGTCCGCAACGATATCGAGGGTGGCGGCATCCTGTCCGGCGACCACCTTGGTGATCGTCTCGAAGCGATGTTTCTTGTCACCGGGATTGATGCGTTCGGGCGAATAGCCGACGGTGAAATCCTGTCCCGCCTTCAACCCGGACACCTGCTCCAGCACGGGCACGCAATCTTCTTCGATGCAGCCGGGATAGACTGTCGATTCATAGACGACGATCGCGCCTTTTTTCAGCGCCGACCCAACGGTTCGAGAGGCTCCGAGCAGCGGCCGCAAGTCCGGCCGGTTGGCGCCATCGATCGGGGTTGGCACCGTGACGATGAAGAAATCGGCAAGAGCGAGCTTGCCGACATCTGCGGTGTAGGCCAGCGTCGGCAGGTGCAGGTCCGAACCTTCGATCTCCCGCGTGCGATCGACGCCATCGCAGAGTTCCGCAATCCGTCCCTCGTCGATATCAAACCCGACAACCCCGACGCCGGAGCGTGCAAAGGCCACCGCGACCGGCAGGCCAACGTAACCCAGGCCGATAACGGCAATCTTCCTGTGATGGGACACGGTGCTTCCTTGAAATTTGGTGCGTGGGTCATAGCCGGAAGCTTATGGGGCCGGCAATAGCGGCGCCTTTCGAGACAGAACCCGGCCGTAAAGCTCCACAATCTCCCGGCCAATCCGGGCGCTGGAGAACTCCTTCTCCACGATTTCACGGCCTGAAGAGCCCAACCGCCGCCGCAGGAGCGGATCCCGTGCCAGCACGGTCAGGGCCCCTGCCAGAGGGCCAGGATCGTCCACGGGCACCAGGAAGGCGTTGATACCGTGGCGAGCGATCTCCCGGCAGCCCGGGACATCGGTCGCCACGATCGGCCGGCCATAGGCCGCCGCCTCCAGAAGGCTTTTTGGCAAGCCCTCCCGCCGGGAGGGCAGGACCGCGATGTGTGATCGCGCCCAGACAGCCCCGATGTCATTCACATGCCCAAGGACGTCCACCCAGGGCAGATGCCGCCATCGCTCGATCTCCTCCGGCGGGATCGCCGCCGGGTTGGCGGCGTCGGGATCGCCCGCGATCAGCAAGCGGACCTGCTGGCCCTGTTTCGTCATCAACGCGTGCGCGGCAATGAGCGGCCGCAGCCCCTTGTCGTCGAGCAAACGGCCGACAAAGGCAACGGTCACCTCCCCGGCCGGCTCGGGCAGCGGCGAGAGCGCATGCGTATCCACGCCCGAACCGGGAATCAGAGCGATCCGGTCGTCGGCAATGCCGAGCGCCTGCATGTCGCTGCGGTCGTCAGGATTCTGGACCAGAATAGTCGTCCGGGGATTGCGAAGCAGCAGGCGCAACAATGTCGTGAGAACAACGCGAAGCATGAGCGCCTTCGGACTGCGCGATGTGAACACGAAGCCAAGACCGGCCAACGCATTGATGCGGGAGAATGGCAAGCCGATGGCAGCGAGCGATCCGACGATCGAAGGCTGAAGCGCGACATGATGCACGATATCGGGCTTGACCTTGCGATACAGGGTCCGGATCTGCCACGCCGCTTTCAGAATGTTCAGGGGATTGAGGCTGCCGCGCCGCCAGTTCACAGGGTGAAGCGTGAAGCCGTGACTTTCGATCGCCTCTCCATGCCCGTTCAGACGGGTGACGACATGAACGTCATAGCCGGCCTGCTGCGCCTGACACGCCATTGGCAGCCGATGGGAGAGGAAATACCAGTCCTCCGTGACAAGGTAGAGGATTATCGGATTGCAAGGCGCCAACGTCGCAGCATCCTATTCTGATCTGGCATCGGCAATTGCACCAGACACTGAGACCTCGTCACCCGGCGATCATGAAGCGCCAGCCCCGCCATTGCAGGGGCTCAGCAATAACCAAAGGAGCAAGTTGTTCCGCATATAAATGAACAATTGCAGACGCCCGTCGCTCCTCATCGGTCTCATCGGTCTCGAGCGGCGCACCAATCATGAAATCGAAGCTGCCATCCGCCCTGCGCAGGGTGAAGG
>JAEXXW010000396.1 GCA_023405565.1 Pseudomonadota bacterium | reverse complement strand
CAAGGCCGCTTCGTAAAGATCCTCGCCTTCATCGACGCCGCCTTGCGGCATCTGCCATGCATGGATGGCATCCACATGTTCCGGCCCCTCGGTACGGCGGCCGATAAAGACGTGCCCCTCACGGTTGAGCACCATCATGCCGACGCAGGGGCGATAGGGCAACTTCTCGAAATCTTCTTTCTTCATGCGAGAGTTCTGCCGGGCGTCTGTGTCATTTGCAAGAAACCTGTCGGCAAGAAACCTGTCGGCAAGAAACCTGACAGCAGGAAGCCGGCACTACACGGTCAGCTCGACCGCGCTTTCACCGCAATGGCGCTGACCGGCACCAGCGTGATACCGCGCGTCTGCGCCGCTTTGGCCCATTTGGCAATGCGGTCGATACTGGCCGGGAGCGCCGAGGAATAACCGACCGCGAGCCCGCGCTCGCGGGCCGCCGATTCAAGGCGCCGGAGCGCGTTGTCGATTTCGGCGGCGCTTGGTACGGCATCGATTGCTATGTCTGATTTCACAAACGGCAACTTATTAGCGCCGGCAATCTGTCCCGCAACACTGCGCGGCGATGATGCATCGTCGACGTAGATCAGCCCGCGCCGCGCCACCTCGCGCAGCACCGGCGCAATCGCATTATCCGACGCGGTGAAACGCGCGCCCATATAGTTCATGATGCCGGCATAGCCTTGCATGCGGCTGAACAGCCAATGCAACCGGTCAATATTCTGATCGGCCGAGAGCGACGACAACAAGGTCTGAGGACCCGGATCGTTGTCGGGATAGTCGTAGGGCTCCATCGGCACTTGCAGCAGAACCTCGTGGCCCTTGTTGCGCGCCCGTCCGACCAGAGTGTCGAGGTCGTGACCGTAAGGTGTGAAGGCAAGGGTCACAGCGCCGGGCAATTTCGACAAGGCATCGGCCGTGCTGGAGGCGCTGATCCCAAGGCCGCCGATGATAATGGCGACCTGCGGACTGTCGGGATTCCCCTTTTCCGATGCCGCCACCTTCCGGGCATAGGCGTCGGCGGGGCGGGTGCCGTCCGGTGCGATCCGCGGAATCGGTCCATGACGCGACGCCTCGAGCAGCCGTGTTTCGGCGGCTGTGCGTTTGCCGTCGGTCGTGTTCGGGATCGTGACTTCCTGGCGTTTGCCGCTGGAGCCATCGATGATGGTGATGGTCGTACCAGCCGGCTTTTCGGGCTGGGCTGTGGCCTGTTCCTGCTTCGGCGCATCGGGCTTGGGGGCTGGCTTGGGAGCCGCCGCTTCAAGCACCTCGGGTGCAGTCAGCGAGACTTTCGCATGCGGCTCGCCGCCCAGCGGATCCTGGGCAATGGCCGCCCACAAAACAAACACCGCAATGACCCCGACCAAGACACCCGCCACGCCGCGCATGGCGATTTTCGATGCGGCAAACCGGGGTGGTTTCGCCGAGCTCTGGCCAAGAGGTGTATTCAGATCATCCACGGCCAAATTGCCCAGCGTCGATCAGGTGATTGCATTTCCGCGCAGCCCGCCGCTGCGAATCATACTGATGAGTCTAGCACGAGCTTGATTCTGCAGACGTAAACAGCCTGCTTCGACCGTCAAAAAGAAAAACGGGGCGGCCCGAAGACCGCCCCGTTCATGTCTTTACGACCTTGCCCGCGTTACTGCGGCAGGGCGGCCCGCTTGCCGCTCGGCGGGAAGGCCGAGTTGGTGACAGTGCCACGCAGCAGGTCGGCTGCCATCTTGAGTGCCTTGTCGTCCTTCGGATCCGGCGGGATGTAGGACTGCGAACCGGTCTGCTCGTCGCCATCGGCCTTGAGGTGGCCACGCAGCGAGGATTCACCCTTGGTGTCCGAACGGGCCTTCAGCTCCTCCGGTACATCCTGCAGAACTTCAATGTCCGGCGTGATGCCCTTGGCCTGGATCGACTTGCCCGACGGCGTGTAGTAGCGCGCCGTGGTCAGCCGCAGCGCGCCATTGCCGGCACCGAGCGGGATGATGGTCTGCACCGAACCCTTGCCGAACGAACGGGTGCCGAGCACGGTCGCCCGCTTGTGGTCCTGCAGGGCGCCAGCGACGATTTCCGAAGCCGAGGCCGAGCCGCCATTGACCAGCACGATCACTGGCTTGCCCTTGGTCAGATCACCCGAGCGGGCATTGAAGCGCTGGGTCTCTTCAACATTCCGTCCGCGTGTCGAAACGATCTCGCCACGCTCCAGGAATGCATCCGATACCGAGATCGCCTGGTCGAGCAGGCCGCCCGGGTTATTGCGCAGATCGATGATGTAGCCCTTCAGCTTGTCAGCCGGGATCTGAGCGGTCAGATCGGCGATCGCTTTCTTCAGACCGTCGGTTGTCTGCTCGTTGAACTGGGTCAGCTTGATATAGGCGACGTCGTCGCCCTGCACGTTCGAACGCACGGCCCGCACGCGAATGATGTCGCGTGTGATCGAGATTTCGAGCGGCTTGTCCTGACCCTTGCGCATCACGCGCAGCTTGATCTTGGTGTTGACTGGCCCACGCATCTTTTCGACGGCCTGGTTCAGGGTCAGGCCCTGCACGGCTTCGTCGTCGAGATGAGTGATGATGTCGTTGGCCTGAATGCCAGCCTTCGCGGCCGGCGTTTCGTCGATCGGCGACACGACCTTTACGAGACCGTCTTCCATCGTCACTTCGATGCCGAGCCCGCCGAATTCACCGCGGGTCTGGATCTGCATATCGCGGAAGCTCTTGCCGTCCATGTAGCTCGAATGCGGATCGAGACCCGCCAGCATGCCGTTGATCGCCGTTTCGACCAGCTTCGAATCGTCCGGCTTCTCGACATAGTCGGAACGGACACGCTCGAATACGTCACCGAACAGATTGAGGTTGCGGTAAGTGTCCGACGACGCAGCTGCGTTCGCGCTCATGCCGGCAAACATGATGCGGGGTTGCACCGCGACCAGCGTCAGGGCCGCGCCTGCCGCCGCTCCAATGAGGA
>JAEXXW010000345.1 GCA_023405565.1 Pseudomonadota bacterium | reverse complement strand
ATCCTGCGCGGTCCGGCGCGCTCGGTGTCGCGATCGACACCTTTCATGTGTGGTGGGATTCCGATGTCTGGAAACAGATCGGCCGTGTCGGCAAGGAGCGCCTGCTGGCCTTTCATGTCTGCGACTGGCTGGTGCCGATGAAGGACATGCTGCTCGATCGCGGCATGATGGGAGACGGTGTCATCGACATCCCGGCTTATCGTCGTGCGGTGGAGACGCAAGGCTTTGACGGTTTTGTCGAGGTTGAGATCCTGTCCAATGACTGGTGGTCTCGTCCGCTGGACGAGGTGCTCGACACTTGCATCGCGCGTTATCGGACGGTCGTGTAGTCAATCCGCAAGCGTCGGGTCGCGCTCCGGCACGGCGCCGTTCGGCGTTGTGGGGGCACTGCGCTCATCATCGCCCGGCCGTTCCGGGCTTTGCTCGTAAGTTTCAAGCGCGGCGTCATCATTATTCTCAATAGGTTGAACGTCTGTATTTTTGCGCTCGCGCCTGCGCTTGTTGGGTATGGCATCCGGCGATGGACGGGGTTTGATCTTGTCCATGAAACGCGCCTCGGAAACACATCATGGTCACGATGAATCTAACGCGAGATGCGGCTTGCGCGTTCCGACGCAGGAACCTTGTATGATGCCTGACGTTGTCCCCGCACAATTCCTGTTCAGCGAGCGGAGGAACCAGAGATGGATTGGAATCGCGTTGAGGGCAACTGGAAGCAGATGAAAGGCAAGATCAAGGAACAATGGGGGCGTCTTACCGATGACGACCTTGATGTGATCAACGGCCGGCGCGAGCAGCTCGAGGGCAAGATTCAGGAACGGTACGGTCTGGCGAAGGATCAGGTGAACAAGGATATCGCCGATTGGTACAACGCCCAGCGCTGGTAAACAAATCGTCATAACGTCAAAAAGGGCCCCGCTCCCGGGCCCTTTTCTCTGCAACAATCAATGGTGCGAGAAAGAATTCACCATCCCGCCATGCAATTGTGGTGGATTAACCGAACATATGGGGCTGGCTCCCAGAATGGACGCTACGGAGCCGCAACACAGTCGAAACAATCGATGGCGCGCTCCGTGGGAGCGGCCAATGCGACATCTTTTCACCATCGGTGTGATCGTGGCCGGACTTTGTGCCGGCATGGGTCGTCATGCTGCTGCGGCCGATGAGTTCCTGGGCGCGACGATGTCGGAGCCACGCTCGGCCATTGCGGTGAAATGGCGAGCGATCCAATCGCAGATGAACGATGATGCCGCACAACTCGCGGCCTGCCGCGCCGATACGGAAGCCTGCAGCACCGAGGACAAGCGTTTCGACACGATCATCGATGCGGCGCGCATGCGCGAGGGAATGGCGCGCATCGGCGAGATCAATCGTACGGTGAATTTGACCATCCGGCCGATGAGCGACATGCGGCGCTTTGGCATGCGCGATCACTGGTCGACACCGCTCGAAACGTTGCAAGCCGGTGTCGGAGATTGCGAGGATTATGCGATCCTGAAATATCTTGCTCTCCGCGAGGCAGGCTTTGCAGAAGACGATCTGCAATTCCTGATCGTGCGCGATTCCATGCTTCAGGCGGATCATGCGGTGGTCGCGGTGCGCCATGAGGGGCACTGGATCGTTCTAGACAATCGCACCCTTGTCCTTGCAGATCTGCAGTCGACGCTGCAATTCAAACGCTATCGCGTATTGGTGCAATTGGGTCGCGAGATCGATGCGCCGGATTATGCCGGCCTCATGCCGCTGTCGCTGGCCGCATCTATGTAGTCTTGAGCATGACCCTTTCGGAAAGTGCGTCCGCTTTTCCGGATCATGCCTTGGCGGCTTCCAGTTCCCGTACCCGCGCCCTGCAGGCTTCCAGTTCGCCTTCCAGCCGCGCCATATTCTGCAGCAACCGCTCGCTAGTGAGTTTCAGGAAATAGAATCCGAAATCCGGATCCTGGAAATAAAGCTCACGCACCTTGTCATAAATGATGAAGAGCACCTGACCGTCTTCGAGGCATTCGACGGTCGCTGTCCGCTTGTTGTCCGGCGAGAGAAAGCCGAGCTCGCCCATGACGCGGCCCGGCGGCAGCAAGACATTGAACTCCTTCACAAGGAACTTCCCGGTGACGGTGTAGTACATGGCATTGGCGACATCGCCTTTGCGGAACAGAATGTCGCCGGCCTTGAAGTTGCGCTTGGTCATGAAAGGTTTTAGCCATTCCATGTCGAGATCGCCCTGGGAGGCGACCTTGACGCGCTTCACCAATTGCTGGATCTGATAGAGGCGCATGCAATTGATCGGCAGCAGCACGGCATACATGAAAAACGTCGGCAATGCCTTGGCCAGCAGGCCATAGCCCATGAACAGGATATTGCTGATGATGGCCGCAATACGCAGCGGGATCATGGTGCGCAGCGTCACCGACGCGACATAGAAGATGCCGCCGATCAGCCCGAGCAGATTCGCCAGATCCATCTTGGATATGATGAAATCCACCAGATACGAGTAGATATAGCTGAAATCCATTGGTCACTCCGATGACCGATCGGCGGGTCGGGTCCAGACTCGATATTTTTCACGCCCGGCGGGGGTGGGCAAGAATCGAATGCGTCAATAATGCTGCAGCGCTGCCATCGCCCGGCTTTGCTACAGGCGGATGACGGCCTGTTCCATGGCTGCGATCGTGCCCGGCCGCGCCGCCCGCGCCTCGGCAAGGATCGCATCCATGG
>JAEXXW010000269.1 GCA_023405565.1 Pseudomonadota bacterium | reverse complement strand
CTTTCACCCTCCCGAGGCGTTAACCGGTCGCTTGACGCCGAAGCTCTCCCAAGCCCCGGACATGCCAAGCATTGCAGAGCCCGTGCCATTCCAATAATTTTAATGATTTCAGAAACTTAGATGAAATTTGCGTTCGGCAGATATTAACGCTGCGGCAATTCCGACCGGGTCCAACCCGGCAAAAAATGCCCGATTGGAGCCCGCTGGAAAGGTTCTGTTAACCATCAAGTCCTAACTTTGCAGAAAGCGTGGCGCTTCCTCGAATGGAAGAAATGGCCCGCGGGAGCAGGGGCTGGTCGATGGCGGACAAGAAGAAGCAAGCCGAGGCGGATGTCGCGGCTGATGACGGTGCGACTGAAGGTAAGTCTGCCCCTAAAAAGAAATTTCCACTCAAGTTGATCCTTGTGGCCGTCGGCGCACTTGTCATTCTTGGCGGTGGGGGCGGTGCCTTCTTCATGATGAAGGGCAAGGCAGCGAACACCGCTGTTGCGGCGCCTGTGGCCAAGCCGCCGGCCTTTCTCGATCTGCCGGATACACTCGTCAATCTGTCCAACACCGGCAACGATCGTCCGCAATATCTGAAGGTGAAGATCGTGCTGGAATTGCCTGACCAGACCATGGTGGCCCAGGTGCAGCCGGTCCTGCCGCGGGTGATGGATTCCTTCCAGACTTACTTGCGCGAATTGCGCCCGACCGATCTCGACGGGTCGGCTGGCCTTTATCGCCTCAAGGAAGAACTGACCCGCCGCGTCAACAACGCGATTGTGCCCAATCGTGTGAATGCCGTCCTGTTCAAAGAAATCGTGGTCCAGTGACGGTATCGAACAATGAATGGGAATGATCAGGTCGATCAGGAAGCGCTCGCGGCAGAGTGGGGGCTTCCCACCGAAGCTGGCGGTGATGTTCAGGACGTGATGGCCGCCGTTGCACCGGCAGCACAAAGTGGCGAAGCTGGCGAAAGTGCCTCTTCCGACGGTGGTAGCGCCTGGGCCGCCATGATGGATGAGAGCAAGGTCAGCCCGAAGGGCAGCGCCGAGCGCGTCCTCAATCAGGAAGAAATCGACAGCCTGCTCGGCTTCAGCCTCGCCGACGTCAATCTCAACGATAATTCCGGCATTCGCGCCATCATCGATAGCGCGATGGTGTCATATGAGCGTCTGCCGATGCTCGAAATCGTCTTCGACCGGCTGGTCCGGTTGCTGACGACCTCGCTGCGCAACTTCACCTCCGACAACGTCGAAGTGTCGCTCGATCGCATCACGTCCGTGCGTTTCGGCGATTACATCAACTCGATCCCGTTGCCGACGGTTCTGTCCGTCTTCAAGGCCGAGGAATGGGAGAATTTCGGACTCGTCACGGTCAATTCCAGCCTGATCTATTCCATGATCGATGTGCTGCTTGGTGGCCGGCGCGGCTCGGGCACCACGCGGGTGGAAGGCCGTCCCTACACGACGATCGAAACCAATCTCGTCAAGCGGATGGTCGAATTGATCCTTGCCGACGCGGAGCTGGCCTTCAAGCCGCTGTCACCGGTGAAATTCAATATCGACCGGATTGAAAGCAACCCGCGCTTTGCGGCCATCACGCGGCCGGCCAATGCCGCGATTCTGATCCGCCTGCGCATCGATATGGAAGATCGCGGCGGCACCGCCGAGATCCTTCTGCCATACGCGACCATCGAACCCATCCGCGGTGTCCTGCTGCAGATGTTCATGGGCGAAAAATTCGGCCGTGATCAGATCTGGGAAGAGCATCTGGCGACCGAAATCGGACAGGCGGCGGTCAGTGTCGATGCCGTCCTTTATGAAGCCAAGCTGCCGCTGCGCCAGATCATGGAATTGAAGGTTGGCGATACGCTGCCGCTGGAAATCCGCCCGGATGCACAAATCACCGTCCGGTGTGGTGACGTTTCATTGACGGAAGGCCGGATGGGCCGGGTTGGAGACCGCATTTCCGTGCGTGTCTCCAAGAATCTGCGCAAGCCGAAAATGACTTACGCCATGTTTGAAAATGCCGACGACTCAAGAAAGCGCCTGGAGGCACCGTGAGCTACAATTTCGGACTGATGATTGAAAGTCTTGTCGCGGCGTTGTTGGTTCTGACGATTTTGTATTGCGCACGTCTCAACAAGCAGATTGGACAGCTTAAGGCTGACGAAAAGCTGATGAAGGCCAGCATCGTCGAACTGGTGATGGCGACCGAGAAGGCCGAACGCGCCATCGGCGGCCTGAAGCTGACGGCAAAAGAGGCTGAAGACACGCTGGGCGTGCGCCTGCGCGAATCCGAAGCTTATTGCACGGCCATGGCCGGGCATCTGAAGGCAGGTGAGGATGTCCTCAACCGGCTTCGCAAGATCGCCTATGCGAACAAGCTTCTGGCTGGCGAAGCTGCTGCGCCTGCAGGCAACGCGGAGCCGGTCATACGCAAGGACGACATCAGACTCCAGGATCCGAAATCCGTCGTGGCTGCGGCACAGGCTCTTGCCGAGCGCGCCATGGCACGCGTGAATGGCCGTGCGGCATGAATGACTTCCTGCAGAAAATCCGGTTGATCCCGATTGTCTTGATTGCAGCAGGCGGATTGCTTGCGCTCAAGCTGACCGGCCTCATCATGGATGGCGGTTACACCTTGGGGGCGGGTCATCAGGCGATTGTTGACCGCGCCGCCCGGGACGCCGAAATGAGGACGATCGCGGCGCGTCCGGTACGGGTCGTGCGGCAGGACGAGCCGCAACTGTCCTCCGCGCACGCTTCTGCCGGTCATGCCGACGTCACCGGGTCGGTTGCGGCTAAGCCCAAGGAAGCACCGAAGGATGGTGCATCCGAGGAGGCTTCGCAGGACGCCAAGAAAATCCAGGCACCGCAGCGGAAAGCGCCGGTTAACGGCACGCTTGTCCAGGTTGACGCGAACCCGATGTCTCCGTCCGAGCGAGCCTTGCTTGAGCGTCTGTCCGAGCGGCGGCAGGAGCTCGAAAAGCGCCAGAACGAACTCGACATGCGTGACACGTTGCTGAAGGCAGCGGAGAAGCGTCTTGAGACCAAGATCAACGATCTGAAAGATGCCGAAGCGCGGATCGTCACAGCGACACAACAAAAAGAAGACTCCGAGCGCGAGCGGCTGAAAAATCTCGTCATGATGTACGAGAACATGAAGGCCAAGGACGCGGCCAAGATTTTTGACCGGCTTGATATCAAGCTGGCGACGGAAGTGGCCAAGATGATACAGCCGCGCCGCATGTCCGACATCATGGCGCAGATGACTCCGGAAAGCGCACAGCGGTTGACGATCGAACTCGCCGGCAATGCGCGCGACACCGGCAGGCCGCAGCGGACGGGAGGCAGCGAATTGCCCAAGATCGAGGGCAGGCCAAACGGTTCCTGATGAACACGGTTAACGCAGATTTAAGCGCCGGCAGATAGGGTCGGCGTCACTCGAACAGATTTTTCCTCGTGGTTGACGTAAGCAATAAGAAGGGTCGGGCCATGGGCCGACTGACGCAGAACGCGTGGCGGTCTGGAAGGACAGCGCTCGTTGCACTGACGATAGGTCTGCTGACGGTGCTTGGCAGCACGTCTTCGTCTCACGCACAGGCCGTGCCTGGCGAGGTGCAGATCGACCAGTCGAGTGGCTTTGTTCGCATTCTTCTCCATCTGGTTGAAGAGGTCGAATCCGATGTGAATGTGGCCGGGGGCATTGTCGTCGTTTCCTTCAGACGACCGGTCGACGTCGACATTGAGAAGTTGCAGACCTCTTTACCGAATATTGTGGGTGCCGCGCGGCGCGATCCTGATGGGCGAGGGTTTCGTTTCTCGCTGACGCGCAAGGCCACGATCAATTCGATGGCAGCGGGCGAGCGGCTTTATATTGATCTTCTGCCGGAAACATGGACGGGACTTGCGCCCGGTCTACCGAAGGAAGTGATCGAGGAATTGTCGCGCCGCGCACGCGAAGCGGAGCGATCGCTGCGCAGCCAACGTCAATTGGCGTTGAGAAGCGAAAAGAAGGCAAGGGTACGGGTCGCGACCCAGCCGACCTTTACGCGATATGTCTTCGAATTGCCGGACGTTATTCCAGTGACCAGCGATCGCGGTGCTGATGATGTCACGCTGGTCTTTGCAGCCAGGGTGAAGTTCGATTTCGGCGAGATCAAAGCCTCGTTGCCGGCAACCGTGAAGGCGATCGAAAGTTTCGACCAGAACGACACCGTCTCGGTTCGGTTCGCACTGACTGGCAAAGCCGATGTGCGAATGTTTCGGGAAGACAGGAACTACGTCGTTGATATCGGTGCATCGGACGCGAAGGAAGCGGTTGCCGCTCCTCCGCCAGCCTCGGGCCGATCGGACGATGTCTCACGATTTGGTACGGAAGCCGAACCCAGGCAGGGATCGCTCGCCAATCTGGAGGCGCCGCAAAGCGCTCCGGCGGCGCCGGCGGCCCAACGTGCGGCTCCAGTTAAACCAGTCGCGTCGGTCCAGCCACCGGCATCGGCTGTGAATGGGCAAGCAGTCGCAGCTCCATCTCCCGGATCAGTTGCAACCAGCCCGGTCCGACCGCGCCAGGACGGCGTCGCTTCGCAAGTGTCGCAAGACAAGGTGGCTCCCATCGCTAATTCTGCGCCGGGCACGGAGCAGGGGAATATTCCTGCGGCTGTCCGGCGACAGGGCGATAGCCTTCAGGTCACATTTCCGTTTTCCACACCGACCTCCGCCGCGATCTTTCGGCGTGCGGGAGCCTTATGGCTGGTATTTGATACGCGCAATGCTATCGACATTTCGGCCTTCTCCGGAGCGGCCAACGGGATCGTGCGCCATGCCCAGGGCTCGAGCCTGCCGGATGGGTATATCGTCCGCCTGATGCTGGATCGGCCGCGGCTCGTGAGCGCTGCTGTTGATGGTTCGAACTGGATTCTCACGATCGGTGACAATATCGCCGAACCTTCCGTTCCCCTCACTGTATCGCGAAGTCTGTCTGAAGCTGCGCGCCCCACGATTGTCGTGCCTCTCGAAAATGCGCGTGAATTGCACCGGATCGCTGATCCGGACACCGGTGACAACATTCTGGTGGTGACCGCGCTTGCGCCTACTCGGGGCTTTATCAAGCCACAGGATTTTGTCGAGTTTCGTGCGCTCGCCTCGACACATGGTGTGGCGCTGCAACCGCTGGCCGACGATGTGCAGGTCGAGATATTGGCCAACAATGTTGTCATTGGACGGCCGAACGGCCTCACACTGTCCGGAGGCGGCGCTTCTGCTCGTGGCCGAGCCGCCTATCGTCCGATGGTGTTCGATCCTCAGCTTTGGGGCTTCGATCGGCAGGCGAATCTTGTCGAACGTCAATATGGTCTCATTGCAGCGGCGGCGGATGCCAGCGAAGCCAAGCGGACGGCTTCACGCTATGATCTTGCTCGCTTCTATCTGTCCCGCGACATGTATGCGGAGGCAAAGGGCGTTCTGGATGTTGCTCTTGCTGATGACCGGCCGACGTCGGAGGATCCATCCGGACTGGTCCTGCATGCCGTGGCATTGCTGATGCTCAATCGCCCGGAGGAGGCGCTGAAAGAACTGAGCAATCCGATGCTCGGGGAACTTCATGACGCACCGCTGTGGCGTTCGCTGGCAAAAGCGCGTCTTGGCCGATGGGAAGAAGCGCGCAACGAATTCAAGAATATCGAAGCTGCGATTGCGATGTTGCCGGTTGAGTTGCAGCGGATCGCGCTCATGGAATCGATGCGCGCATCGATCGAAACACGCGATTTCGCATCGGCTCAGACAACAATGAGCGAATTCGATACATTGGGAACGCCGTCGGAATTGCAGCCCGCAATGGCGATCTTGCAGGGGCGATTGGCGCAGGGCCTCGGACGTAATTCCGATGCTCTGAGAAATTTCCGTCTGGCTGCGGATTCTCCGGATCGCAAATCGGCCGCGCAGGGGCAATTGCGTGGTCTTGCTTTGCGTTACGAGACTGGCGATCTGAAGCGCGCGGATATGATCAGTGAGCTCGAAAC
>JAEXXW010000485.1 GCA_023405565.1 Pseudomonadota bacterium | reverse complement strand
GCTCGGCCTCGCCCCCGTGATGGTGGATGTTCTGATCGCCGCGCTGAAACAGCTCGCAGGCAACGGCCTCGGCCTTCTGGTGGTCGAACAGGATGTGGCGGTGGCTTTCGATCTTGCCGATCAGGTTGTCATCATCGATCGCGGCCGGGTGACCCGCGCAGGCAAAAGCCAGGACATAGCGGCCGATCCCGCCATTCGCACAGCCTATCTCGGCGAGATCTGAACCTTTCAATTCACGCGCCAACCGATCGCGCCACTCAACAATTCTCAAAAATTTCGGAGGTTAAAATGGCTGAGGTCATTTCGTTCGCGCCTGGCGGATATCGCTACATCAAGGGCGTGTTCCAGTATTCCGCCGGCGTTGCCGCCGAACCAGGCTATCGGCTGGAACGTGTCCGGTTCGCCAATCCTGTTCCTCTGCAAGAGGGCTTTCGCCGAATCGAACAGATCATCAAATCGGCTGGCCGCCCGCTGGCTTCATTCGCCGCCTGTGAACTGCGTTCGCCGGCCCCGTTTACCGAAGAGGGTTTCATCGCCTTCAACAAGATCTATGTGGGCACGCTGAAGGAATGGGGTATTTTCGGCGACAATAATCCCGTTGCGCGCAGCAATGTCTGTCCCGAAGTCTCGCCGCCGACGGAGCCGAGCTTCTATGCGTTTTCCTACATTGTCGAGGATACGAATGCGGCGCCAAGCTTCGTGGTGGCCGGGAGCGGTGAAGCGCCGGAAGGGCTTGGAAATTATGCCGACCACGCGATCGCTCGTGGCGATATCAGCCCGGCTGGTTTGCGCCAGAAAGCCCAATGGGTGTTGGGAGAAATGGAGCGGCGCATGAGCGCACTGGGCTTCGGCTGGGGCCAGACGACAGGCGTCCAGCTTTACACGGTGCACGACATTCACCCGTTCATCGCCGACGAGATCGCCAAACGCGGAGCGATGCGCGCCGGCCTGACATGGCATTTCAACAGGCCTCCGGTCCGGGAACTGGAATACGAAATGGATTGCCGCGGCATCGCCGTCGAGCGAACCCTGTGACCGTTACACGATGATCTGCGCTTTGCGCATGACCGCAACGTCGCGAAGCTGTTTGAGGAAAGTCTCGACAGCCGGCGGCTGGCGGCGTGCGCTGAGAACCATGACATCGATCGATGAATGACGCAGCGCCGGATTCGTCAGCGGCACAGCGCAAAGCTGGCCGCTGGCCAATTCGCGTCGTATCGAAAGCTGCGTGATCACCGACAGACCGGAGCCGCTGGACGCAAAGGCCCGCAAGGCGTCGATGCAATTCGTCAGCAATGCCGGCTTCAACTGCAGTCTGGAAATCCGGCACGCCTCGTCGATCAGGGCGCGAATGCCAAATCCGGTGACCGGAACTGCCAGCGGATAACCAAGCACGTCGCGCAGATTGATTGATTTCCTCTTTGCGATCGGATGCGATGGCGCACAGACAGCGCACAGGCGATCGAAGATCTGCAGACGAAACTCGATTTCCGCTTCAAGGCGTCCATTGAACGCAACACCGATATCGGCATCGCCATTCCGGATGGCCTTGATGATATCGTCCGTACCGAGGACACCGAGATGGAAACTCACGCCGGGATAGGCGGCGCGGAAAGCCGCAATCGTCTGCATGAGATAGTCGCTGACCATTCCCTCGGCTGAAACCACCCGCACAACACCTCGTTTCAGCCCTTTCAATTCGGCCAGTTCGTTGCGGGCCTGCTCTTCATCCAGCATGACGAGTTTGGCATGTCGCGCATAAATCTCGCCCGCTGGCGTGAGCCGCATGCCCTGACTGTTCCGATCGAACAGCGCCATCCCGACCTGATGCTCAAGCTGCTGGATCTGTCGGCTGAGCGCAGAGGCAGCGACATTCAAACGCTCGGAAGCCTTTCGAATGGTTCCCGCCCGTGCCACCTCATGAAAATAACGCAGTTGAGTGAAGTCCATGAAGCCTCGTGGTCAGAGTCACACACAACGCGAACTTGTGGAAAGCACAGGCATCCTTGCACAAAATGGAACAGCTATTTCCCGTTTGAAACATAGGAGTTTATCGTGTCAGCGAACCGTCCGAGACCTTCGACCAAGGCGTTTCGATCGTCGGCGCTGAGTGCCGACAAGAGCGCCCACTGAATTTCGAAGACACGCGGAATCGCGTCGTTAATGGTCGCCTCGCCGGCAACAGTGAGTTGAATGCGCAGACTGCGGCGATCGGTCGGCTCAGGCAACCGCGCGATATAGTGCAATCGCTCGAGTTTGTTCAGCCGGCTGTTCAGACCGGCGCCACTCAGCACGAGATGCTGGGCCAATTCTTTCGGCGACAAGCAATAGGGAGCGCCCGCCCGCCGCAACGCTGTGAGGACATCGAATGTCCCACGCACGAGCCTGAACGGCGCCAGAACCCCGTCGATGCAGGCGGTGGCCTCGGACTGAATGCGGCCGATCAGACCATAGATGAGCACCGGATCGGGATTGATATCCGGACGTTCGCTCTGCCATTGCCGGAAGATCTGCTCGACCTTCTCGCGCGCTGTGCTGTTGACGCTTCTGCTGTGGGCCCGTGTTCGCGGCCTGGCCTCATCCACCATGCTCATCCGGCCATGTTGAAAGACGATTGCGCCGTGGCGGAAGACACATTCGTGCGCCGTTCGACCACAACTCCTGTTTTCGTTAGCTGTCGAAGTAACATTCAGCACCTCGCCAACAATTGCAAGAGGCGGGTGCATCTCGATCAAAAGCTCACAAATCCATCATCATTTGCTCAGAATCCGGGCGTGACGCGACCGTCGACCTCGCGATAACCTAATTATTCGATAGCGAACGGTTGATCTGTGCCGGACAGCCTTCCCAGCGTCCACGAGGCCAGCAGGAGATTTGAACTGATGAGGAAAAAGTTCTTTGCAACCTTCGCCGGGGTCATGACCGCGCTGGCCCTGCTTCCGTTGTCGGCTTTGGCAACGGACGTGAACCTGATCACGGATTTTGGCTATAACGGCCGCCATTCATATTTCTACGTCGCCCTCGAGAAAGGGTTCTACAAGGACGAAGGACTGAACGTCACCATCCTGCGCGGTCAGGGATCGGGCGACGCGATCAAGAAGGTCGCGGCCGGCGCGGCAACCTTCGGTTTCGCCGATTCCGGATCACTCGTTCTTGCCCGCGGCAATGACGGCGTTCCTGTCAAACTCGTCTCGATCGTTTATGTGCAGCCGCCGCAGGCGCTGTTTGTACTTGAGAGCAGCGACATCAAGACGCCGAAGGATCTGGAAGGCAAGACGCTGGCCGAGACCGCAGCCGGCGCTATCCGTCTGTTGTTCCCCGCTTACGCGAAGGCGGCAGGCATCGATGAAAGCAAAATCAAATGGGTGGCGGCCGAAAGCTCCGCGCTGCCCTCCATCCTGGCGTCGAAGCGGGCCGATGCGATCGGCCAGTTCACTGTCGGCGCACCGCTGCTCGCTGCGGCGACGGCGCCGGAGGGCGTTCGCGCCCTGGCCTACAAGGATGTCGGCCTCAGCTATTACGGCAACGGCATCATCGCGACCGAAAAAACCATTGCCGACGATCCGAAGCTGGTGCGTGCATTCGTCCGCGCCACGATCAAGGGGATGAAGGAAGCCTTCGCAAAGCCGGAGGAGGCCGCTGTCATCATGAACAAGCACCAGAAGCAGCTTTCCCTGAAGGTTATCGAGGGAGAGACGCGACTGGTCGAGCAACTCGCGACGATCAAGGACTATCCGATGGGCAAGATCGATCCGGCCCGCGTTGCTGAAACTGTCAAGGTCATCGACACCTATTTCAAGCTGAACAACCCTGTAAAACCGGCAGACCTGTTCGCCGACGGATTTGTTGAATGACACTGCAGGGGGTCTCGACCGGGGACGACCTCGCGCAGACCAGACAAAAGACGATGGCAGGCAATGTGCCTGTCATCTCATTGCAAAACATCACAAAGGTTTTCACCGACAGCCAGGGCCGGACAGTCGAGGCGCTGGCGCCGCTGGACCTCACCATCGACAGCGGCAGCTTCGTGTCCGTCGTCGGCCCGTCGGGGTGCGGAAAATCGACGCTGCTCAGACTGATCGCAGGGCTCGATACGCCGACGAG
>JAEXXW010000229.1 GCA_023405565.1 Pseudomonadota bacterium | reverse complement strand
GGCTATGGTATTGGCGTCTGCCAGAGCGCGCTGGCGCAGCGCAATCCCGATCTCGTCCGCGTGCTACCGAAGACTTTCGAATTCCTGCTCGAAACGTGGGTGGTGATGCACGAGGATTTACGCAACGCGCGGAGATGCCGCGTCGTCTTTGATGCATTGGCAGACGGGCTTGCCGGCTATATCAAGCCGAGAAAAAGCGACAGCCCGTTGAACCGTCACCAATAGCGGCCGGTCGAGCCGACCAGAACGGTGACAATCCCAAGGACGAGATTGATCGCAACGAGCTTGCGGATCGTCCCCAATTGCTGACCGGCAACCGGCCATTGCGCATCACGCACCGCCTTCTGCATGCGCCGCCATGGCGCAAAGTAAAGATGCAGATAGATCAGCATCATCAGAATGCCCGTGCCCTGCATGACGTGCACGAACAACGGCGCGCGAAAACCGCCGAAGGTGATGAACATCATCGCATAACCGCTCACCAGCAATGCGACAATGGCGACCCCGACCCATGGAAGAAAGCGGCCGAACACATCGCGCCACAAGGTCAGACGGGCCGGCGTCTCGAGCGCACCCGCAGCCGGCCGCAATATGGTATAAGCGAAGGCCATCCCACCGACCCAGAACAGTGCCGCGAGGATGTGCGCGGCCAGTAACAAAACCAGCATGATGGTGTCCCTGCTGCAAATGTGGTTGCTCTCTATTTGATGCAGTCAGTTTGAAATGTCTACAAAGAGCGCTCATGATCAAAACCCCGCCGCAAAATCCATCGGTCCCCGTTGGCGACAATGACGCGCGGCTCGACGCGCCGGCCTTTCACCGCAACCACCTGCCGATCTGGGATGTCCTGTCGCGCTGGCTGGACGACAAACCCGGCAATGTGCTCGAAGTCGGCAGCGGCACCGGACAGCACATTGTGGAGTTCGCGCGACAATCGCCACATCTGCTGTGGTGGCCGAGCGATCTGGACCCGCAAAATCTCAGGAGCATCGACGCCTGGCGACAGACTGCGCACGCTCAGAATATCGAGCCGGCACGGCGGATCGACCTGTCAGCACCCGACTGGGGATTGAGTGGCGACGATTCCGCCACCCTCAGCGATCTCACCGCCATCTTCTGCGCCAATGTCCTGCACATATCGCCTTGGGCAACGACCGAAGGTCTGATGCAGGGGGCCGCGCAACGCCTCCACCCTGGAGGACGGATCTTCATCTATGGTCCGTTCAAGCAGGATGGACAGCACACAGCGCCGAGCAACGAAGCCTTCGACGCCTCGCTCCGTGCGCGCAATCCGCAATGGGGCGTCCGTGACATCGATGACATTCGACACGAGGCCCATAAATACAACCTGGTGTTGGCGGATATTGCACCCATGCCGGCCAACAACATGATCCTGATCTTCGAATGTGCGCCAGAAGGCACAGTTGACGCAAGTCTTATTGGGCAGCCTATCGCAGATACGATAGTCTCCTGCCACTGAAGCAACAGATCGTGAGACCTGCCGATGAACGACACACCGATCTCGCGTGGATTTTCCGGCCGCCGCCGCGCCGACGCCAATGCCAAGCGTATTCCGCCCGGCCAGCATCTCACATCGGACTTTCCCGTCCTGTCGGCAGGCCCGACGCCGGAGCCCGATCTCGACACCTGGCAATTCACGCTTGGCGATGGCGACACAAAGCTCGGCGAATGGGACTGGGCGCAATTCGGGGCACTGACGCAAACCGACGTAACCGTCGACATTCATTGCGTCACGAGCTGGTCAAAGCTCGACACACGCTGGTACGGCGTCAGCATCGATACGTTGCTAGAAGCCGTCGGCCTCAGCGAACCGCCCGCGCCTTTCGCCATCATCACATGCGAGGGCGGCTACACTACCAATGTCCCATCCGAAGATCTGCTCGACGGCAAGGCGATGATCGCCACGCATTTCGACGGTCAGCCGCTGTCACCCGAGCATGGCGGGCCAGCCCGGCTGCTGGTGCCGCACCTCTATTTCTGGAAGAGCGCGAAATGGGTACGCGGTATCGAGTTCCGCGAGGAGGACGAGCCCGGATTCTGGGAACAGCTCGGCTATCACAATTACGGTGATCCGTGGCGCGAGCAGCGTTATGACGGCGACTAATACGGCAGAGCCGCGCCCCGCCCTGCGTTGGCAGACCGCCGAGGTTCTCGACATCGTCAGCGAGACGCCACGCGTCAAGACGCTGTTGCTGAAGCTGCCTGACTTGACCAAATACCTGCCCGGCCAGCATGTCGATGTGCGGCTGACGGCCGATGACGGCTATCAGGCACAACGCAGCTACTCGATCGCTTCGGCGCCGGAAGACAAGCATGTCGCACTGACAGTCGAACGCATCGAGGATGGCGAGGTCTCGCCCTATTTCACCGACGAGGTGCGCGCCGGAGACAGGTTCGAAATGCGCGGACCGATCGGCCGCTATTTCGTCTGGACAGTGAAGCTGGATGGCCCGCTCTTTCTCATTGGCGGCGGCTCGGGTGTCGTTCCGCTGATGGCCATGCTTCGCCACAGGGCCGCACAGGCAAGCAGTGTTCCGGCGCGGCTTCTCTATTCGTCACGCATGCAAAGCGACATCATCTACCACGACGAACTGGCGCGCCTGACAGCGAAGAATGACGGCCTTGCGGTGGCGCACACTTTAACACGGGAAAAGCCTGCCGGATGGACCGGGCATCTTGGCCGGATCGAAGCAACGATGCTGATGAAATCCGGATTTACAGCCGAGCTGAAGCCGAAGATCTTTATCTGCGGCCCAACCGGCTTTGTCGAAGCTGCCGCCAATGCGCTGTTGGCATTGGGACATGATCGCACCCTGATCAAGACCGAGCGCTTCGGTCCGACGGGACGTTAGGCTGCGACATCATCGCGCAGAATGAAAATTCGGGCTTCGTCGATCGCACCGGGCAACAAGGCCGCGACATGTTTTCGCAGCTTTCCATCCGGCTGATCATCAACGGACCAGACGGTGATGTAGAGATCGTTATCGCGCTCCGACACATCGAAATCCGCGATCATGCCTGAGGCCATCATGATCGCGAGTGCCCCCATTGCTGCTTTGACATAGTTCATTTGCCGCACCCTTCGATTCATCTTGAGAACGATTAAAACCTTCGTCATCGAGCAGCCGGGCACGAATCTCACCACGGCACACGCGGTGTATTAGTCATCGCCCCAGACTGTTCAATGTCGATAACGTGTCGGAAGCGAGACGAGCGTCACGCATATGTGAGTCCTGTTCATAAACGATGAACAGCGTCGCTCTAGTTTGTGCGTTGTCGCGCGAATGTCATATGGATGTCACCGACACTACACAGGACGCGGGGAAGAACGCTCATCCATTCCAGTCTGGAGATGTTTGATGCAGCGATCCGCCATCATTATGGCTTTGTCCGTCATTGCCGCTTCCCCCGCTCTTGCAGATGCAAATCAAGCAGTGCTGGTGGGTCACGTTATCATTCCCGCGCAGACTTTCGTCGACGCACCTGCAGACGCACCCGCCGATCTTAAAATTTCCGGCAAGTTCACAACCGGCAAGCGCGTCGATGCCGTCGGCGCGATTGAAGGCCAATCGAAAGGACGACCGACTGGCATGAAGCTGCCGTTCAAGGGGCAGCCGATCCAGGGCCATTCCGGCATCAAGCGCATGGCCGATGGCACATTCTGGGTACTCACCGACAACGGTTTCGGCAACAAGGCGAACTCGCCGGACTCGATGTTGTTTTTGAATCAGTATCGTTTGAATTGGGACAATGGCAGCGCCGATCGATTGACGACCGTGTTCCTGCGCGACCCGGACAAGAAAGTGCCATTCCGCATCGCCAACGAAGGCACCGACGCACGTTATCTGACAGGCTCGGACTTCGACCTCGAAAGCTTCCAGCCGATCGGCGATAAATTCTGGATCGCGGAAGAATTCGGACCCTATCTCATCCGAACCGATAAGACCGGCAAGGTCGAAGCCGTGTTCGAGACCATGATCGACGGCAAACCGGCACGCTCTCCCGATCATTTCGCGGTGACAACGCCGGCCGCACCGAATGGCGCTGTGAACTTCACCGTGCGGCGCTCCAAGGGTTATGAAGGCATGGCCGCATCCCCCGACGGGAAGTTCCTGTATCCGTTGCTCGAAGGTCCGATCTGGGATGCGGAGAAGAAGGACTGGGAAAAGACCGCGGACGGAAAAGAATATCTGCGCATCCTTGAATTCGATGTCGCCAACGAGAAGTGGACCGGCCGGCACTGGAAATATGCGCTTGAGCAAAACGGCAATGCGATCGGCGACTTCAACATGATCAGCCCGACGGAAGGACTGATCAT
>JAEXXW010000228.1 GCA_023405565.1 Pseudomonadota bacterium | reverse complement strand
GCGGCCTGCCTGACAGCGCCATTCCGGTTCTTATCGGTTGTCCCCGCGCAGGCGGGGACGACGTCCTGCACGACCTAGTGAATATCGAATTGCAGCTTCGCCAGCCGCGCATAGAGACCGCCCGATGCGGCAAGCTGTTCATGCGTGCCCTGCTCGATGATCTTGCCATGCTCCATGACGATGATGCGATCGCAGGACAGCACGGTCGCCAGCCGATGCGCGATGACGAGTGTCGTGCGCCCCGTCATCGAATGTTCGAGCGCTTCCTGCACCAGCGTTTCGCTTTCGGCATAGAGCGATGATGTTGCTTCGTCCAGCAGCAGCAATGGCGTGTTGCGCAGGATCGCGCGGGCGATGGCAATACGCTGGCGCTGACCGCCCGAAAGCGTGATGCCCCGCTCGCCGATCATGGTCGCAAAGCCTTGCGGCAGGCGGCGAATGAATTCGGTCGCAGCCGCCATGTCGGCCGCCCGCTCGATCTCGTCATCCGTCGCATCGGCCTTGCCGAAGGCGATGTTATCGCGGATGGAGGCCGCGAAGATCGCCGCTTCCTGTGGCACCAGCGCAATGTGCTGGCGCAGGTCGAGCGGATCGACATCGTTGATGGCGACACCGTCGAATGTCACGCGTCCGGCTTCGGGATCGTAGAAGCGCAGGATCAGGTTGAACACCGTGCTCTTGCCCGATCCCGAGGGCCCGACAATCGCCACCTTCTCGCCGGGGCTGACCCGGAAGGAAACGCCTTCCAGCGCCGAGGTCTCCGGCCGTGTCGGATAATGAAAGCGCACATTGTCGAATGCGATCTCGCCGCGCGCCGGCCTGGGCAGCGCGACCGGTTTCGCCGGCGCCCTCACCTCCGATTTGACCGCCAGAATTTCGAACAGCCGTTCGGCGGCGCCCGAGGCTTGCTGCACCTCACCCCAGACCTGGCTGAGTTCGCCGAGCGCGCCCGCTGCGAAGACCGCATAGAGCACGAACTGGCTGAGACGGCCTGGAGTCATGTCGCCGGCCAGCACATCCTTCGCGCCCACCCACAGCACCACCACCACACTGGCAAAGACGAGGAAAATGCCGATGGCAGTCAGGACCGCACGCGACAGCGTCGATTGCCGCGCCGCCTGAAACGCCGTTTCCACCGCGGCTTCGAAACGCCGCCTCGCATAAGCCTCGCTGGTGAAAGCCTGCACCGTGCGCATCGCACCGATGGTTTCGCTGGCATAGGCCGCGGCTTCAGCGAGTGAATCCTGCGCCTGCCGCGCGCGTTTGCGCACCGCGCGCCCGAACGCGACCAGCGGCAACACGATCACCGGAATAGCGGCGAGCACAAACAGCGACAACCGCGGGCTGGTGATCATCATCATCGCACCGGCGCCGATGAACAGCACGAGATTACGCAAAGCCACCGACACCGAGGCGCCGACCGCCGCCTTGATCTGCGTGGTGTCGGCCGTGAGCCGCGACATCATTTCGCCAGTCTGGCCACGATCGAAGAAAGCGGGGGACAGCGAGGCGAGATGACCGAAAACCTGCTCGCGCAAATCGGACACGATGCGCTCGCCGAGTGTGGTGACGAGGTAATAGCGGAACGCGCTCGCCATCGAGAGCACGAACACGACACCGATCATCACCGCAAAGTAATTGTCGATCAGCCCCTTCTCGCCGATGAAGCCGTGATCGATCATCCGGCGGACCGCGACCGGCACGGCCAGCGTCGCCAGGGCCGCGACGACCAGCGCCACCAAAGCAAGGGCAGCGCGGACGCGGTACCGGAGCACATAGGGAACCAGCAGCCGGAGCGGCTTCAGGCTCGCGCCCCGCTGCGCCTCGGCTTCAGGCTCCGCCCTGCCCACATCCCCGCTCTTTTCGCTATCCGCCACAAGGGCCATTGTCGTCTCCGGCTTTCCGGCCTTGTGAATGCCGCGCTGAAAGCCCCCGGGCAAGCCGGAATCCGCCAAACTTGCCCCTTTAGGGCACTTGGGTTATAGACCCCGCGAATTTCATCAAACCGTCAATCTGGTCAGCGCGGTGCGAAACCGCCGGGGTTCCCTGTCATGAAGTCCGATATTCATCCGAACTACCACACCATCAAGGTCAAGATGACCGACGGCACCGAGTTCACCACCCGCACCACCTGGGGCAAGGAAGGTGACACAATGGCGCTCGACATCGATCCGAAGTCGCATCCGGCCTGGACCGGTGGCTCGCAGCAGCTGCTCGACCGCGGCGGCCGCCTGTCGCGCTTCCAGAAGAAATTCGCCGGCTTCATCAAGGAAGACGGCAAATAATCATCCGCGACGGCCCGCTCGGGCCGGAACGGCATTTTGTCTGGACAATGAGATTGTCACCGGGCCGGTATGCACCGCCCGGTGATTTTCTTTTGCGCCTGACGTGTAGAAAACTGGCGTGTAGAGAAAACGCCTCAAAACAAAAAGTGAAAGTGCCGGCTTTGATTCCGTCAAAGCCGGAAAGGCTCTAATGGCCCTCGAAGGCCGCCTTGAGCATGCCGATCTGATTTTCAACCGGATTGCCGACCATCTGCGGCGCATCCTCCGGCGCATGGATCGTCGCATCGAGGCGCCGAACCTGATCGGCCAGCACGATCGATCGGCGGATCAGATCCACCAGTATGTCCGGCATTATGGCGAGCGTTTCTTCGTCAGCCGAGAAGGTCGGCGACAATTTGACCTTCGTCTTTTCCTGGTTCACCTGCGAAAGCGACATCTCGCCCTCTTTCACGGCGCGATGCAGCAACAACCACGAGGCAAGCTGCATCAGGCGCGTGGTGAGACGCATGCTCTCGGTCGCATAGGTCAGTGCGCCTGTGCGCGACAGCGCCTTGGAGTCCCTGCGGCCCTGACCGTCGAGATAGGCTGCCGTTTCCTCGACCAGCCCCATCCCGTCGCGGAACAATTGCGAGAAAGCCTGAGAACCCGCGAGCTTCTCGCGAAATGAAATCGCGCCGCTGTTTTGAGCGGTAAATTCCGACATCACGTTATTACGCCTCACCCGTTAGTGATCGAGAGCATAGTCTCGACAGGGCGAGCGGGTAAAGCGAATGAGATGATAATTTGATTTCATAGTTGCCAGACGGCCCGCGCAGAGCGCGATGTGTTCCGATCTGGGACAAAAAAGGAGCCGCCGTTTCCGGCGGCTCAAAGTGGATAACAGGGAGGCGTCAAACAGAGTGGACAGGAGCCACTCGCTGTCCACAGAAGATGGACAATCAGAGTCATAGTTGGGAAAGCTTAAGTTTAAGTTAAATGCGAAACGTTTCGTAAATCATCGCGTTGCGATGCGTGCGCAACGCAACAGACTTAGTTCTTGAAGAACTGATCCGCTGCTGCGCGCGACGATTGTTTCTTCGCAATGTCTGCTTCAATTCGTGAGATTTCTTCGCGCAGCAACGCAATGCGTTCGTTAAGTTCCGCAACCGATATCAGTGACAGATCCTGGCCGATCTCATGCTGGATCTTCTTCTTCGGTCGATCATCATCATCGAATGCCGGCATCGCATTGTTCCCGCTGAATACGTTGTTGCTGCGCAAAATTAGCGACCATCGCCAAGGTTGTCACATCTTGATACGAATTGTTCCGCGGTCGTTGCCGGGCATAGCCGTCGCAGACGGCATCGTTGACGCCTATTGACCCGGCAATCCATCTTCACGAAAAGATTTTCCTCTTTTGATCGATGCGCAGGTCGAAGCCTGCGCATGACAGACAGCGGATATTAACCATGACATCAATTCCCTCGCGCATGACGGTAATCGGCATCAAGGAACCGGGTGGACCGGAGGTGCTGGTGCCGGAAGATCGGCCCGTGCCGACACCCGGCGCCGGCGAAATTCTCGTGAAGGTCGCCGCCGCCGGCGTGAACCGGCCGGACGTGCGCCAGCGCCAGGGCAGCTATCCGCCGCCGAAGGGCGCGGGCGATATTCCAGGTCTTGAGATTGCCGGTGAAGTGGTCGCAATCGGCGATGGCGTGACGCGCTTCAAGGTCGGCGACAAGGTGTGCTCGCTTGTCGTTGCCGGCGGCTATGCCGAATATTGTCTCGCCTATGAAAGCCACGCGCTGAAAGTGCCGCCGTCGCTGTCGATGGTCGAAGCCGCGGCGATGCCGGAAACATTCTTCACCGTGTGGCAGCATCTGATGATGCGCGCGCAGATGCAGAGCGGTGACTGGGTGCTGGTGCATGGCGGCACATCCGGCATCGGCACCACCGCGATCATGCTGGCCAAGGCGTTCGGCGGCAAGGTGATCACCACCGCCGGCTCCGACGACAAATGTGAAGCGGCAAAGAAGCTCGGTGCCGATGTTGCGGTGAATTACAAGACGCAGGATTTCGTCGAAGAAACGAAAAAGGCCACCGGTGGCAAGGGCGCCAATGTCATTCTCGATATCGTCGGCGGCGATTACATCGATCGCAACTATGATGCCGCGGCCGATGGCGGGCGCATCGCGCAGGTGTCGTTTGCTGCCAATCCGAAAGCGACGGCGAATTTCGCTCGCCTGATGGCCAAGCGCCTTGTCCATAGCGGCTCGACCTTGCGTCCGCGCACCGTCGCCGAGAAGGCCGAGATCGCCAAGGGCATTGCCGAGAAAGTCTGGCCGCTGGTCGAAGCTGGCAAGATCAAGCCGGTGATCGATTCCACCTTCCCGCTGACGAAAGCGTCGGAAGCCCATGCTCGCATGGAGAGCAGCGCGCATATCGGCAAGATCGTCCTGACGGTCTGAACCAATCCCCTGTCATCGGCGACATAAATTTGTCGCCGATTGCGGGCTTGTCGCGGTCGGACCCAGATCATTCCGGCCACAAAGACGTGAAGCACATCCCGATTATTGCGTTATTCCTGCTGCGGGCCGCAGCCGCGGCCGCTTGCGTTGTTTTCGCTCTGTATTGGCGCTCGCCGATCCTCGCCAGCATTCGCATGCCGGCACTCGCTGCCTTCATCGTCGTCGCCCTCGCATTCATTGTCTGTGAAATCTGGTGGCTGCGGCGCAAGCGGCACCCTTACGTCATCGCAGCCATCTCCACCGTCATTGCGCTCATCGCCTCTGGCGGCCTGGCACTGACCTTGTTGTCCGAAGCGCGCTTCCATTGGCAACGCCACGACGTGTTGCGCGCCGATGCAGCAAGCCTCGAACGGCTCGGCCGTCACATCATCGTCGGCTATCGCGACCGCGATGAATTGCGCCGTCTGATCGAACGCCGCGCCGTCGCCGGCGTCTTTGTCACCGCGCATAATGTGCGGGGCAAGGATGCGGCCACGATCCGCAGCGAGATTGCGTCGCTGCAGGCCATTCGCAAGGCGCAAGGATTGCCACCGCTGCTGATCGCCACCGATCAGGAAGGTGGCGGCGTCTCGCGCATGTCGCCGCCCCTGCCACGACAGGAGACGCTGGGCGAGATCGTCCGCAAACACCCGAACGACACCGAGCGCCGCAAAGCCATCCAGACATTCGCTACGGAGAAAGGCCGCGCATTGGCCGATCTCGGTTTCAATCTGAACTTCGCGCCCGTCGTCGACATCAACCATAACATCGTCAATGACGATGACCGTTACACACGCGTCTTCGAACGCGCCATCTCCGATGATCCGGCGATGGTGACGGCCGTTGCCGGCGACTATTGCGCCGCGCTGATCCAGACCGGCATTCATTGCACACTGAAGCACTTCCCTGGCCTCGGTCGCGTCGTCGAAGATACGCATCTGGAGGATGCCGATCTCACGGCGCCCCGCGCCACGCTGGAAAGCAGCGACTGGGTGCCGTTCCGCGCCCTGATGCATCAGGCCGGCGCCTTCACCATGCTCGGCCATGCGCGGCTCATCGCCGTCGACAAGGACCGGCCGGCCTCGTTCTCCAAAGCCGTGGTGTCGGACCTGCTGCGCGGCGAATGGAACCACGACGGCGTCCTGGTGACGGACGATTTCAACATGGGGGCGGTCTTTGCCAGCGATGCCGGGATCGGCGAAGCGTCCGTCCTCGCCCTCAACGCCGGTGTCGATCTGATCCTGATCAGCTATGATGGCGGACAGGTCTATCCGGTGATGCTGGCGCTGCTGCGGGCTGACGCCTCCGGCCGCCTGCGGCGGGACCAGCTGGAGCGGAGCGACCGCCGCCTTGCGGGAGCACGATCGCTTGGTGCCTCTCCAGTCGCCGACCGCCGTTGAGAACGCCAAAGGAGTAGTTTGGCCCGGAAATGGGGCGGGTCGCCAAATCCTCTCCCCTTGGCCGCTCGAACCACTTATAAGTTTGGGGCTATTTCACCGGCCCGCGCCCCGAAATCGGCGTAAACGTCGGACTTTTAAGAAGTTGAGGACGGGGAATCTTGCCGGAACACCGCGCATATCGCTCAGCATCGCGACCCTCGACGGGCCAGCGGCAACTGCCGCGTGTGCTCCCGGCGCTCCTCTGCGCCTGCGCGAGCCTGTGGCTGGCGCTCACGCCCGCGCGCGCCGTCGATGCGGTCAATGTACGGACCGATGCCGCCGCGATCGACCTGACCCAGGCTGTGGAGCGCCCGCGCACGGACGGCGACCGCGTCCAGGTCTCCACGGCACCCGGCCCCGACGGCATTATCCGGCGCATCGAAGTCCGCGGCCGCGAAGCCGGCAACAACTGGGCCGTGTTTGCACTGGCCAATACCGGCGATGAACAGATCGACCGGCTGATCGTCGTGCCGCATTACCGCATGGTCGGCTCCGGCCTGTTCTGGCCCGATCTTGGCCTCTCACGCGTCGTCACTGTGACGCCCAGCGCCGGCGAACGGCCCGAACGCCAGGATTCAGCCACCGCCGATATCTTCCGCGTCACGCTCGATCCCGGATCGGTCGTGACCTATGTGCTGGAATTGCGCTCCGACAACCTGCCGCAGCTCTATCTGTGGGAGCCGGACGCCTACAAGGACAAGATCAACTCCTTCACGCTCTATTACGGCATCGTCATCGGCATCGCCGGCCTGCTGGCCTTGTTCCTCACCATCCTGTTCGTGGTGAAGGGCTCGGTGATGTTCCCGGCGGCCGCCGCACTCGGCTGGGCGGTGCTGGTCTATATCGGCATCGATTTCGGCTTCTGGGGCAAGGTCTTCGACATGTCAGCCGGCGCAGAGCGCATCTGGCGGGCGATCGGCGAATGCGTTCTGGCCGCGACCCTGCTGGTGTTCCTGTTCGCCTATCTCAACCTCAATCGCTGGCATGTGCGTTACGCACACATCACGGTCGCCTGGCTGGGAGGCCTCGCGGCGCTGATCGCGGTCGCCTTGTATGATCCGGCGGTGGCATCGGGTATTGCGCGTTTCTCCTTCGCCGGTGTTGCCTTCCTCGGCTTTGCTGTCGTCGTGCTGCTGTCGATGCAGGGCTTCGACCGCGCGGTGCTGCTGATCCCGACCTGGTTCCTGCTCTGCGTCTGGACGATCGCCGCCGGCCTCACCATTGGCGGCTTTGTCACCAACGACATTGTCGGCCCCGCTCTGCTCGGCGGCCTCGTGCTGATCGTGATGCTGATCGGTTTCACGGTCATGCAGCACGCCTTCGCCGGATCGATCACCCACAGCATCGTCTCCGATGTCGAGCGCCGCGCGCTGGCGCTCACCGGTGCCGGCGACATGATCTGGGACTGGGATGTCTCGTCGGACAAGGTCTTCACCAGTCCCGAAACCGAGCAGATGCTCGGCCTCAAGCGCGGCGCTCTGGAAGGCTCCGCCGCCGGCTGGCTCGAGGTTTTGCATCCGCTCGATCGCGACCGCTTCCGCGCCGCACTCGATGGCGTGATCGAACAGCGCCGCGGCCGTCTCGTGCAGGATTTCCGCCTGCGCACGCCGGATGGGCATTATCTGTGGTTCGCGCTGAAAGCGAGGCCCGTTGTCGGCTCCGACGGCGAAGTCGTCCGCCTTGTCGGCACGCTGACCGACGTGACCGAATTCAAGACCGCCGAAGAGCGCCTGCTGCACGACGCGGTGCATGACAATCTCACCGGTCTGCCGAACCGCCAGCTTTTCCTCGATCGCTTCGAAGCGGTGCTGGGCTTCGCCAAGAACGACCCGGCGATGCGGCCGACCGTCATCGTCATCGATCTCGATCGCTTCAAACAGGTCAACGACTCCGTCGGCATGGCCGTTGGCGACTCGATCCTGCTCACGCTGGCCCGCCGCCTGATCCGCCTGCTCAAACCGCAGGATACGCTCGCGCGTCTTTCGGGCGATCAATTCGCGCTGATCCTTCTGTCGGAGCGCGATCCTGGCCGCATCATCGCCTTCGCGGAAAATATCCGTAGAGCCATCCGCTCACCCATCACCTTCAACGATCGCGAAATCTTCCTCACCGCGTCGATCGGCCTGTGCCTCGCGGATGGACAAGCCGCCAAGAGCGACGAGATCCTGAAAGACGCCGAGCTTGCGATGTATCATTCCAAGCGCATCGGCGGTGACCGTATCGAAGTGTTCAAGGCGGCGATGCGCGCGCGCAAATCCGACCGGCTGACGGTGGAATCCGAACTGCGCCGTTCGATCGAGCGCGAGGAAATCAAGATCCTCTATCAACCGATCATCCGCCTCGAAGACCGCACGATTGCCGGCTTCGAAGCGCTGGCGCGCTGGGATCATCCCAAACTCGGCCGCCTGTCGCCGGCGGAGTTCATCACCATCGCCGAGGAAATCGGCCTGATCGTCGATCTCGGCCATTTCATGCTGGACCGGACCGCGCGGCAGCTCAGCCTGTGGCAACGCACCACCCGCTCCCATGAAGGATTGTTCGCTAGCGTCAATGTGTCGTCGCGGCAATTGCTGCGGCAGGATCTGATACAGGACCTGCGCACCGTGCTGGCGCGGTCATCCGTCACGCGCGGCACATTGAAGCTCGAACTGACCGAGTCGATGGTGATGGAAAACCCGGAACACGCCGCGCAATTGCTCACGCGATTGCGCGAGCTCGGCGCTGGACTCGCGCTTGACGATTTCGGCACCGGACACTCGTCGCTGTCCTATCTGCAGCGCTTCCCGTTCGACACCATCAAGATCGACCAGTCCTTCGTGCGCATGAGTTCCAAGGGAACACGCCCGGTGATCCTGCGCTCGATCATCGCCCTGGCGCATGATCTCGGCATGGAAGCCGTGGCGGAAGGCGTCGAAACCGATTCCGATGCCGTCGAGCTCTATCACATGGGCTGCGAATATGCGCAGGGCTTTGCTTTCGGCCAGCCAATGACTTCTGAGGCCGCCACCAAATTGCTCGCCTCGCACGACCGCATGGCAGTTGCGCGTTAGAAATCGCCTCAAAACAAAAAGCTCGAGCGCCGGCTTGATTCCATCAAAGCCGGACAGGCCCTGACGCGCGCGTTGACACAAACGTGAGCGATCGAGCGGTTCCCTGCAGCAGGTAAGCCTAACCGGTTAGGTTAAGAAAGCGTTTCGATTGCGCGCGCAATTGCAACGACTACCGTCTCACTGTCGCGAGAATTGCGTTCACCGAACACATTTCTACGTTGCGACGAGGGCCGTCAGTGGCGCCCCGCTGACGGCCCGTTTGTCGCCATCCTCGCGCATGACATGCCGCAATTGAGCGGTTTCGAGCGAAGTGCATAGCCGTCGCGTGAAGTAACGCGGCAAAATGAAAGCTGGGACCGGCTTTGATTCCGACGAGGCTGGAGCCGCTCTAGGCGTGCCCGGCTTCGCTCGACAGCATGCCGGGCGCGATGCCCAGCTTGCGCATGGCGCGTTCGTATTTCTGCTCGGGCGCGCCGAAGATCAGTTCGGCGTCCGCGGCACAATGCAGCCAGCCGTTGTTCTGGATTTCGGTTTCAAGCTGCCCCGGTGCCCAGCCGGCATAACCAAGCGCAAGGATCGCACTCGCCGGTCCGCTGCCGGTGGCCATCGCTTTCAGGATATCGACGGTCGCAGTGAGACAGATGCCGTCATCGATCGGCAATGTCGAATTCTCGATGAAGAAGTCCGACGAGTGAAGCACGAAGCCGCGTCCCGTCTCCACCGGCCCGCCCTTCATCACCTTCACATCGTCATGACGCGGCGACACCAGGATGCCATCCTCCTCGGTGAGGATATTGAGCTGCACCAGAAGATCGGGAAAATTGATGTTGCTCGCCGGCTGATTGACGATGATGCCCATCGCGCCTTCCGGCGAATGCGCGCAGATGTAGATCAGCGTCTTGGCGAAGCGATCGTCGCTCATCGACGGCGAGGCAATCAGCATCTGGCCATCCAGATAACCGCGCGCAGCCGCCGATTTCTTGCCCAAGCCGGATTTCGGTATCTTCATAGCTGGAATCTAATCACTTCTGGCCCGATTGTGAAAGGGGGCTTTCTTAGCCCCTCACGGCGATTTCAGTGGCTCAGCCGGGCAGAAAACTTTAAACGGGCTCCATGTTTTCCCGCGCTTCAAACTTGTCCGTTTTTGCCACAATCGCGCTCGCTGTGATGGCGCAGGCGCATGCGGCTGAAACAACCTCGACATGGGACGGAGATACAAAATCGGGCGTTCGGCTGATCGCGGGTAGCAGCAATGCAGATGCGCCCGCTTTTTTGCGTGCCGGTGTCGAGCTTCGTCTGGCCGGCGGGTGGAAGACCTACTGGCGTTATCCCGGTGATTCCGGTGTGCCACCCCATTTCAATTTTGAGAAATCCGAAAATTTGAAATCGGTGACCCTTGCCTGGCCAGCACCGCAGCGCATCGCCGAGGCGGATGGCGTGATCATCGGCTACAAAGACGGGGTGGTGTTCCCACTCACGATCGAGGCCAAGGACGCCGGCAAGCCTGTCATTCTGCGATTGAAGCTCGATTATGCGATCTGCGAAAAATTGTGCATCCCGGCAGAAGGGCAGGTCGAGCTGACGATCAAGCCCGGCGCGGCCGATACCGATGCCGTAATCGCCGCGTCGGAAAAGACCGTCCCAAAAGCGAAGCCGCTTGGCGCCGACACTCCACTCGCGATCAAATCTTTCCTTCGCGATAACAGCACCAGGCCTGCACGCGTGCTGGTGGACGTCGCTGCACCAGCCGGAGCGCCCGTGACATTGTTCGCGGAAGGACCGTCGAGCGACTGGGCCCTGCCCGTGCCGGACAAGATGGATGGAGCGGTGGCCGGATTGCAGCGCTTTTCCTTCGCGCTGGATGGCCTGCCGCCGGGCAAAAGCGCGGACGGCGCTACCATTACACTGACAGCGGTTTCTGGACAGGATGCCATCGAGACCACGATCCGTCTCGACTAACGCGCCAGCGCGCCTTATTTTGCAGCACCCTCCCGTGCGGCCGGATCGCGGCGGCGCTACCAGGAAATATAGAGAGGACTGCACCCATGACCATCAAGGTCGGCGAGAAACTGCCCACTTCCACATTCCGCGTCATGACATCGGAAGGGCCAAAGCCGAAGACCACCGATGACGTCTTCAGCGGCAAGAAGGTTGTGC
>JAEXXW010000470.1 GCA_023405565.1 Pseudomonadota bacterium | reverse complement strand
CTTCTACACCACCACGGTCTACGAAAAGGGCGCCGAACTCGTCCGCATGCTGCGCACGATTCTGGGCCATGCGACCTTCCGCAAGGGCATGGATCTTTACTTCGACCGCCATGATGGTGAGGCCGCGACCATCGAACAATTCGTTCAATGCTTTGCCGATGCATCGGGCCGCGACCTGAAACAATTCATGCTGTGGTACGCACAGGCCGGAACGCCCGAGATCATCGCCGATGGTCAGTATGACGAAACCAAGAAGACCTATACGCTAAAGCTGTCGCAGGTCGTCCCACCGACGCCGAACCAGCCGGTCAAAGAGCCAATGGTGATCCCGCTGCGCACCGGCCTTGTCAGTCCGCATGGCAAGGATTTGCCTCTGGTCGTGTCCGGCAAGCCCATGAGCGGCGATGTGATCGTCCTGACGCAGCCGGCCGAAACACTGGTGTTCGAGAAGGTGACGGAAAATCCGGTCCTGTCGATCAACCGGGAATTCTCCGCGCCGATCACACTCACCACCAACCTGTCATCTGACGATCTGCGCCGGCTGGCTGCCCATGACAGCGATCCGTTCAATCGCTGGCAGGCCGTGCAGACTTTGGCCACACGATTGCTCGTCAGGAATGTTGGCATGTTGCGCGCCGGCCAGACACCGGTCGCCGACGAGGGGCTGATCGCGGCCCTTGCCACGATCCTTGACGACGAGCGTCTTGAGCCGGCCTTCGTTTCGCTGGCACTGACGACGCCGACCGAGGCCGATATCGCGCGGGAAATCGGCAGCGACGTCGATCCCGATGCGAATTTCCGTGCCCGCACGCATCTGCGCAACGATATCGGCGTGAAGCTGCGACCCGCGCTGGTGCAAACCTATCGGCGCATGCAAAGCACGGCCCCCTATAGTCCGGATGCCGCCAGCGCCGGACAACGTGCACTCAAGAATACGGCCCTTGATATCGTCGCCACCACCGGTGGGGATGGCACCGCTCTTGCGATCCAGCAATATCGCTCGGCGGACAACATGACCGATCGCATGGCCGCTCTGTCGACCCTGTCGCAGCACGATGGTCCGGAGCGAACGGAGGCGTTGCAGGATTTCTACGAGCGCTATCAGGGCGATCCGCTGGTCATCGACAAATGGCTCACGCTGCAGGCGATGATCCCGGAACGGGGCACACTCGATCGTGTGCGTGCGCTGACCGAGCACCCCGCTTTTTCGATGAACAACCCCAATCGCGTCCGCTCGTTGATCGGCGCCTTCGCGCATGGCAATGCGACGCAGTTCAATCGCGCGGATGGCCAAGGCTACGCGTTTGTCGCCAATGCAGTTCTGATGCTCGATACCAAGAATCCGCAGGTCGCATCGCGCCTTGCAACATCGTTCCGGTCATGGCGTGCGCTGGAAAGCGGCAGACGCGAACAAGCCAAAGCTGCATTGCGTCGCATTGCAGCGACTTCGCCCCTCTCCGCCGATGTGAACGACATCGTCAGCCGCGCGCTGGCCGATAGTTAAGACGGGAACAGGCTGCCAAACAGCAGCCTGTTAGCAATTTTTTTAGGTTCTTGACTCTTCGGACTCTCGACAAATCAGCCCGCATCGATTCTTATGATCACGATTCGGGACGAGATGCGGCACATCTTCCCGGTCAAGGGTTGCGTCAAAACGACAATCCGACACGGGGGCAATACACATGGCGCGCGCCGAGGCAGCGCACGCGTCTGCGCAAACCGATTCCATCAAGGGATTGGCGCAGTCGATCGCGAAACCAGCCTATCGACGACTTCTCACCGCCGAGCCCGCTCTGCGGCGCGCGGTTCCGGCACTCATCATCGCCTTCCTGCTGACCATCGCGGTCGGCGCGTTCGTGCAGGTGCTCGATCATCGCCGCAGCGCCTTGTCGGATGCGGCGAAGGATATCGAGACCATTGCGGAAGTGATGTCGCAACGTCTTGAGCGTCCCAGCAATGCGGATCGCACCACCGCGTGGCGCCGGGCACAACAGGAACTCGATCAGGCACGCACGCCACGGACAACCGTCGCAGGGCGTCAGATCGTTGTCACCGCACCGGATGGCATGATTATCGCCGCGGCCCCGAATGTGGCCGGACTGACCGGCCGACGCCTGAGCGAAGTCATGGGTGAAGCACACCCGCTCACGATCTTCGGCGAAAAAGCCGGCGTGATGGATGTCACCTTGTCCGACGGCAAACGCGCTCTCGCAACAGTGCGCACGCTTGAGGAGCCGCTTGGCCAGCTCGCCGTTTACCAGCGCCGCTCCGACGCCCTGGCCGCCTGGCGTTCAGACACGGCGCTCACGGTCACACTGTCCGCCACCACCGGCTTCGTGCTGCTGATCCTCGGCTTCGCCTTCCACTGGCAGGCAACCCGTGCCCGCGAAGCCGACCTGATCTATGACACCGTCCGCAGCCGCATCGACACCGCACTCAATCGCGGCCGCTGCGGCCTCTGGGACTGGGACCTTGCCCGCGGTCGCATCTTCTGGTCGCACTCGATGTTCGCCATTCTCGGGCTCGAGACCCGCGACGAGTTGATGACCTTCGGCGAGATCAACAAATACGTCCATCCGGACGATATCGATCTTTACGACCTTGCGACCCAGGTCGCCGACGCTCGTCTCAACGCCATCGATCACGATTTCCGGATGCTGCACGCCAATGGCGGATGGGTGTGGCTGCGCGTGCGCTGCGAGATTGTCCGTCAGCACGGCGAGCCCGGACTGCATCTGATCGGCATCGCCGTCGATGTCACGGAACAGAAAAACCTGGTGGAGAAGACCACCGCTGCCGACATGCGCCTGCGCGATGCGATCGAAACCATCCCGGAAGCCTTCGTATTGTGGGATTCCGAAAACCGCCTCGTGCTGTGCAACTCGAACTTCCAGGACCTGCACCGGTTGCCGGACGAGATCGTGCAGCCCGGCACGCCGTATGAAGTGATCGCGGCCGCCGGCCAGACGCATCTGAACATCGGCAAGGTTGCCAATGTCGGGCCGGAATTGCCGGGTGCGCGCACCTTCGAAGCGCAGCTCGACAGCCGCAACTGGCTGTTCAGCGAGCGGCGGACCAAGGACGGCGGCTATGTTTCGGTTGGCACCAACATCACCAGCCTGAAGCAGCAGGAACGCAAGCTGAAGAACAGCGAGACCCGCCTCCTCGCAACCATCGAGGACTTGCGGCAGTCAAAGCAACAGCTTGAGGATCTGGCCGAAAAATACGCAGCGGAAAAGACCCGCGCCGAAGAAGCCAATCAGGCCAAGTCGAAATTCCTCGCCAATATGAGCCATGAACTGCGGACGCCGCTAAACGCCATCATCGGCTTTTCCGAGATCATGGAAAAGGGAATGTTCGGCAAGCTGGGCGTCGACAAGTATCATGAATATTGCCGCGACATTCACCAGAGCGGCCAGTATCTTCTCGACGTCATCAACGACGTGCTCGACATGTCGAAGATCGAAGCCGGCCGCATGAAGCTCGAACCCGAGAAACTCGTTCTCGAAGACATTCTGGCCGATGCCATGCGCGTCGTTTCGAACCATGGGCAAGAGAAGAACCTGACTCTGTCGTCCAGGATTTCCTCCGACATCACCCTGCAGGCCGATCGCCGCGCCATCAAGCAGATCGCCCTCAACCTTCTTTCAAATGCCGTGAAGTTCACGCCAGCCGGTGGGCATGTCACCGTACGCGGACGCCGCGCCGGCGGCTGCGTGCTGGTCAGCATCAGCGACAGCGGCATCGGCATTGCGAAGGAGGCCCTGCAGAAGCTTGGCCGGCCGTTCGAACAGGTCGAAAGCCAGTTGACCAAGACACATCATGGCTCGGGCCTTGGGCTTGCGATCGCAAAATCGCTGGTCGAACTGCATGGGGGGAGCATGCGCATCCGCTCCACGCCCGGCGCCGGCACGACGGTTCAGGTGCGTCTGTCTGTGGAAGGTCCGAACAAGGCTCAGCTCGCCGCCTGAGCCAGCGAGACCTCACCGAGCAACCTCTCGAAGCGTTCGCGCACACGTGTCTGCGTTTCCGCCACATGCGCTTCGAGTGTCGCAAAATCGGGAACGTCAGCGGACCGGGCGAGAAGCCGCAAAAGCCCGGGGTCGGTCTTCTTGGGATCGAACGGCCCCGACAGGCAAAGCCGCAGGATCTGGCTGAGATTCTGATAGAGCTGCACCGCAGGCCGCAGGATTTCGGAATCCTCGCGCGACAACAAGCCGAGCCGCGTCGCCCGTTCGAGCACCTTGGAGGTGGACGAGTCCAGGATGTCCGGATGCCTGGCCGCATGCACCAGTTGCAGATATTGCGCAATGAACTCGATATCGATCAGGCCGCCCGCCGCGTATTTCAGGTCCCAGCGATTGTCCTCGCCGCGCTCCGACGCGATCGCCATCCGCATCTCGTAGGCATCGCCTGCGATCGTTCGTTCGTCACGCTGCCGCGCCAGCACATTGCGGATGACGCCCTCGACATCCTCCGCAAATCCAGGCGTCGCTGACACGATGCGCGCACGCGTCAGCGCCATATGCTCCCAGGTCCAGGCTTCGTTCGTCTGATAGTCACGGAAGGAATCGATCTTGGTGGCAACCGGACCGGACCGTCCCGACGGACGCAGGCGCATGTCGACATGATACAACGCGCCGTAATTCGTTTGCGACGTCAATGCCGAAATGAAACGCTTGGTCAGTCGCGCGAAATACTGCGCCCCATAGAGCGAACGCTCGCCGTCTGATTCTGGGTGGGCATCGTCGAAATCATAGACAAGGATCAGATCGAGATCGGAGCTTGCCGTCATTTCCCGTCCGCCAAGCTTGCCGAGCGCGAGCCATGCGGTCTTCTGATCGCGGATGTGGCCATGGCTTTCCGAGAACAGCTTTTCGATGCCGCGATGGAGCGCCTGGATGATCACGTCGGCAAGCCGCGCGAAGGCTTCGCCGGCCTGCTCCGCCGACACCGTTCCCGAAAGAATGCGGACGCCGATCAGGAACATGTGTTCCTGTCCGAACAGGCGCAGGCGATCGAGAATATCTTCATAGGACGATGACTGGTCGAGCGATCGTGTCAGTTCCTGCTTCAGCCGGTCGGCATCCGGTAACGCGCCGAAGAAAGCCGGATCGATCAGCGCATCCATCACCTGCGGCTGATGCGACAGAATATCGGCCAGCCGCGGCGCCGTGCCGAGCATCAAGGCCACGAGGGCAAGGAGATCGGGGTTTTGCAGCAACAATGTCAGCAGCCGGCCTCCACCACCGGCATGCAAGCCGGCGAGGAAGCGATCGAAAGCCAGCACCGCCTGTTCGCGATTGTCGGTGCGCGCCAGTTGCTCGATCAGCGGATGCGCCAGCGCGCGTAGCTGGGATCGCGCGAAGTCGCTGCGCAAAGCCATATATTTACTGCCGAACCAGCCGCGTACGATCGCCGAGACTTCGAGCGGATTGCGAAAGCCCATCGCCGACAGGCGATCCAGCGTCTCGCGATCATCCTTGTCCTCCGGAAACTTGAGGACATCATCCGCCGGCTGCAGCGTCGGCTCGAACAGCCGTGAATATTGCTGCTGCACATTGCGCAAATGCGCCAGCAGCACCTCCGCGAAGGCGTCGACGTTTTCAAAGCCGAGAAACCGCACAAAGGCCGTCAATGGCTCGCCCTCGGACGGCAACGTGTGCGTTTGCTCATCCGCCACCATCTGCAGCCGGTGTTCGACATGGCGCAGAAAAAGATAGGCATCCTCAAGCTCGCGCTTGGCAACTTGCCCGACCCATTGGCCGACCGCGAGCGATGCGAGCGTCGTCAGCGTACGCCGGTCACGCAATTCCGGATGACGGCCACCGGCAATCAATTGCTGGGTCTGCACGAAAAACTCGATCTCGCGAATGCCGCCACGGCCGAGCTTGATGTTATGACCCGCGACCGCGATTTCACCATGCCCGCGATAGGCGTGGATTTGCCGCTTCATGGCGTGGATATCGGCCAGCGCCGCGAAATCCATATACTTGCGCCACACGAAGGGCGACAGCGCCTTAAGGAATGTCTCACCCGCGGCGATATCGCCGGCGCAGGGGCGCGCCTTGATCATCGCGGAGCGTTCCCAGTTCTGGCCGCGATGCTCATAATAGTCGAGGCCGGCCGGTACGG
>JAEXXW010000467.1 GCA_023405565.1 Pseudomonadota bacterium | reverse complement strand
CGGCAGCTTTTCGCCGGCCTGCACCTTTTTCACATCATCCACGATCAGCGGATGGTTCGGCAGCGCCTTCTCGAAACCTTCGAACACCGCCAAGGCTTCGTCCTTCGAGCCCTGTCGCGACAGGAAGCTGCCATAGGCCTCGACGATGCGCAGCGCGGTGGCGTCGCTCTTCTGCACTTTTTCCAAGCGCTTGCCGGCTTCCTTCTTCTTGCCAGCGGCGTCGAGGATCAGCCCCGCATGCAGATCCTTGAATGTGGCGTACCAGTCGGCGCCCTGCAGGCGGTCGATCACGTCGATCGCGGTTTTGGAATCGTTCGAACCCAACTGGGTCCAGGCGATCAGCAGTGCGGCGGTCAGGTCGGTAACGGGGCCGCGGACCGATTGCGCGATATTCAGTCGGGCATTCTGCCATTGCTTCTGCTTGATGGCGCGGATGCCGACCACCAGCCGGGCCGTCCGGTCGTTCTTGTTGATCTGCAGGATGCGTTCGGCAAGACGCACGGCTTCGTCGATATCGCCTTCGGTCAGCGAGGCGATGAAGGCGCGCTCGAGCAGTTCCGGATTTTTCGGATCGGCACGGAGCGCCGCACGATAATAGGTCGAAGCGGCCGCGGCATCACGCTGGGCGCCGGCATGGCGGGCGGCGAGATAATTGCCCGAACTTGACGTCCGCGACGTGTCCTGCCGGCTTGGAGCTTGTGCCGCCAGGATGCCCGGCAGCATGAGAATCCCAAAAGCGGTGGCGGCGACAGCCACGGGCTTGATCAAATTCGACACGATCACGTCTGAAAATCTCCATCATGCGGTGCCGCGAAGCGGCTCCCGCAGGCTCGGATGAGGATGGCCTTTTTGCGCTGCCGTCGCAAGGACGGCGGCGATGCCTCGGTCCTCAAGACTTCGCCCTCTAGGCTGACGGCTCCAATGGGGCTTTATCGTGACCGTCTGCGGTCACAAGTGCCTACATGTTCGGATAATTTGGCCCGCCGGCCCCCTCAGGAGGAACCCACGTAATATTGCGGTTGGGATCCTTGATGTCGCAGGTTTTGCAATGGACGCAATTCTGCGCGTTGATGACGAAGCGCAGGTCCGCGCCTTCTCCGACCCATTCATAAACGCCGGCCGGGCAATAGCGGGTCGAGGGGCCGGCATAAATATCGTGCTCGGACGACTTCTGAAGGGCCATATCCGCCACCTTGAGGTGCGCGGGCTGGTTTTCCTCGTGATTGGTGTTGGACAGGAACACCGACGACAGACGGTCGAATGTCAGCTTGCCGTCCGGTTTTGGGTAAGCGATCGGGGTGAAATCGCGGGCCGGTTTCAGGCAGTCTGAATCCGGCTTGCCGTGTTTCTGGGTGCCGAACAGCGAGAAGCCGAGCGTATTGGTCCACATGTCGAGACCGCCCAGCGCGATTCCGATCATCGTGCCGAATTTCGACCAGAGCGGTTTCACATTGCGCACCGGCCAGAGGTCCTTGCCGATCGCTGAACCACGCCAGCTTTCCTCATAAGCCACCAGTTCGTCATTCGCCCGACCGGCGGACAAGGCCTCCACGATATGTTCGGCCGCGAGCATGCCGGACGAGATCGCGTTATGCGTGCCCTTGATGCGCGGCACGTTGACGAAGCCGGCTGCGCAGCCGATCAGCGCGCCACCGGGGAAGGTGAGGCGCGGCACCGACTGATAGCCGCCCTCGGTGATCGCGCGCGACCCGTAGGCAAGACGTTTGGCGCCTTCGAAGGTGTCGCGAATCGCCGGATGCGTCTTGAAGCGCTGGAATTCTTCGAACGGCGACAGATAGGGATTTTCGTAATTGAGATGGACGACGAAACCCACCGCAACGAGATTGTCATCGTAGTGATACAGGAATGAACCGCCGCCAGTGTTGTTGCCCAACGGCCAGCCGAAGGAATGCTGCGCCAGTCCCGGCTTGTGCTTCGACGGATCGACCTGCCACAGCTCCTTCAGGCCGATGCCGAATTTCGGCGGTTCGGCATTCTTCGCCAGATCGTATTTGGCGATCAGGATCTTGCTCAGCGATCCGCGCGCGCCTTCGGCAAACAGCGTGTATTTGCCGAGCAGTTCCATGCCGCGGGTGAAACCGTCCGTCGGCTCGCCCTCCTTGCCGATACCCATGTCGCCGGTGGCGATACCGCGCACTTCGCCATTGTCGCCGTAGATGAGTTCAGCGGCGGCAAAGCCCGGATAGATGTCGACACCCAGCGCCTCGGCCTTGGCCGCCAGCCACTTGGTGACGAGGCCGAACGAGCCGATGAAGCAGCCGTGGTTGCTCATCAGCGGCGGCGCCATGAACAGCGGCACGGAGATGGCCGATTTTTGCGACAGCCAGTAGAAGCGATCGTCCGTCACCTCGGTCTTGAGCGGACGGTCGGGGTCCTCGCGCCAGTCCGGGATCAGCCGGTCAAGGGCGGACGGGTCGACAACCGCGCCGGACAGGATATGGGCACCGACTTCGGAGCCCTTTTCCACCACCACCACACTGACGTCCGGCGAAAGCTGTTTCAGCCGTATGGCGGCGGCCAGGCCGGCAGGGCCGGCGCCGACGATCACGACATCGAATTCCATACTTTCGCGGGGCGGCAGTTCGGACATTAGACTTCCTCTGAATGGGATTTTGTTTTTCCACGTTTCTGGAAAGGCCACAATCCGTTAGGGCATGGCGCGGCGTCGGAAGCATGCGCTAATGTGGATGGCATGACACCCGGACATGACAAGTCGGCCCTTGAATTGGCGGCCCGCGATCTCCTGACCTTCTATGTGGAAGCAGGTGTCGATGCGGTGCTCGGTGAGGAACCGGTGGACCGGTTTGCCGATGTCGATCTGGTATCCACCGCGCTGCCGGTTGCCGCCAAGCCTGCCGCGGCCGCACCCACGCGTGAGACGCGCGCAGTGCCTCCCATGCCTGCCGTTCAGGCTCCGCCGCCGCCGGATGAAGCGATCATGGCGGCACGCGCGGCGGCCAAGTCCGCAGCTTCGCTGGAGGAGTTGCGGGCGGTCATGGATGCTTTCGAGGGTTGCGCCCTGCGGACGACCGCCAAGCGGCTCGTCTTCGGCGATGGATCGCCGCAGGCGAAGCTCATGTTCATTGGCGAAGCGCCGGGCTCGGAGGAGGATCAGAAGGGCGTTCCATTCGTGGGTCGCTCTGGCCAGTTGCTCGACCGGATGCTGGCCGCGATCGGCATCGCGCGGCAGGATGTCTATATTGCCAACATCGTGCCCTGGCGTCCGCCGGGCAATCGCGATCCCTCGATCCACGAATCGCAGACCTGTCTTCCCTTCATCCAGCGGCAGATCGAACTCGTCGATCCCGACGTGATGGTCTGTCTCGGCAAGCCGTCCACCGCGACGCTGCTCGGCGTCACCGACGGCATTCGCCGCACGCGCGGGCGCTGGTTCACCTTCGACACCGGCAAGCGTGAGATCCGTGCGACCGCGACGTTTCATCCCGCCTATCTGTTGCGTACGCCGATCGAGAAGCGTTTTGCCTGGCGCGATTTTCTGGCGATCAGGAAGGCGCTTCAGACCTAAAGGGCGACAAGAATGGCGCCGGCGGCGATCAATGCGACGCCGATCCCGTTGAG
>JAEXXW010000066.1 GCA_023405565.1 Pseudomonadota bacterium | reverse complement strand
CTGGTGGTGTGCATGCTGTCGATCCCGTCCTTCCTGTGGGCGATCTTTCTCATGCTCGGCTTTGGCGTGACGCTGGGCTGGCTGCCGTTTTCCGGGCGCGTCGATTCCGGCATCGTCATTCCGGCAGGTGGGACGGGCTTTCTGCTGATCGACTACATCACGACCTTCCAGTTCGGGCATTGGCACAATGCTTTCCTGCACCTGATCCTGCCGGCATCGGCTTTGGCGCTCGGCTTCAGCCCGCTCGTCATTCGCGTGCTGCGTTCGTCGCTGCTGGAATCCTCGGACGATCACTATGTCGAGGTGGCGCGACAGCGCGGCCTGACCGAACGGCAGATCATCCTCAAGCACATGCTGCGCAATTCGGCATTGCCGACGATCACGCTGATCGGCGCGCAATTCGGCTTTCTGTTCGGCGGTACGCTGCTGGTGGAGACGATCTTCTCCTATCCCGGTATCGGCAATTTGATGGTGCAGGCCGTGCGAAATCATGATCTGCCGCTGATCCAGGGTATCGCGCTCGTGTTCTGCGTGGTCACGCTGCTGATCAATACGATCGTCGATATCCTCTATGTCGTTCTCAATCCCAAGCTCCGGCGGGCCTGACATGCAAGAGACGGTGTCAGCACCCGTGTCCCTCGTGACGACGCAACCCGCGTCGAAGACGCCATCGCCTGTGAAAGAGGCGTTGCGCACCGCCATCCACTCGCCGAAAGTGGTGGTTGGCGGGATCATCGTTCTGATGATGGTGATCTGCGCGCTGTTTGCGCCGCAGATCGCGCCGAACGATCCGGCCAATCAGGATCTCATCAACATGCTGTTGCCGCCGATGTGGGCGGCGGATGGCAATGCGCAATATCCCTTCGGCACCGACAGCCTTGGCCGCTGCATCCTCTCGCAGATGATCTATGGCGCGCGCGTCGCCCTGCTGGTCGGCTTCGGTGCTGCCATCGGCGCGATGCTGCTCGGGACGACGCTCGCGCTGCTGGCCGGTTATTTCGGCGGTTGGATCGATCGCGTCATCAGCCATTTCGTTGATCTGTGGATGTCGCTGCCGCCGGTGGTGCTGTCGCTGACGCTGATGGTCGGATTCGGGACCGGCGTCGGCAATGTCATTCTGTCGATCGTGCTGGTGGATTGGACGCGCTTCTGCCGTGTCGTACGCTCCGAGGTGCTGGTGGTGCGGCGCAAGGATTTCGTCTCGGCGGCGAAGCTGCTCGGTTTCGGGAATCTGCGCATCATCATGCGCGAGATTTTGCCGAGTGTGGCACCGCTGATCATCACGCTGTTCACCCTGCAGGTCGGCATCGGCGTGATCGTGGAAGCGATCCTGAGCTTCGTCGGCCTCAGTGTGCCGGCCGATGTGCCGGCCTGGGGCATGATGATCGCCGGTGCGCGCAATTACATGTATCAGGCGCCGTGGGGCATGATCCTGCCGATCATCGCCATCTTCGTCACCGTGCTCGGTTTCAACCTGCTGGGCGAGGGCCTGCGCGTGTCACTCGATCCGCGTCTGCGGAAGCGGAGCGTGTGATATGAGCGTACTGACCTTCGACAATGTCACGGTGACGGCGCGTATCGGTGGCCGCAGCATCGACGTGTTGCGCGATCTGTCGTTCACGCTGTCCCAGAACGAGATCATCGGGCTTGTCGGCGAATCCGGCGCCGGCAAGAGCATGATCGGGCGCACGGTATCCGGCCTGTTGCCGGACAATTTCTCGGTGTCGTCCGGCGACGTTCTGTTCGATGGCAAGAGCCTGCTGTCGCTCGGCAAGGCGGAACGGCGGGCGCTTTTAGGGCGCAAGATCGCCTTCATCCCGCAGGAGCCGTTGAGCGCGCTCAATCCCGTGCGAACCATCGGCGCGCAGTTCGGCGAACACTTGCAGCATCTCGGCATCGAGAAATCGCGCCGCCGCGCCCTGATGATCGAGCGGCTGCAGCAGGTGCAATTGCGCAATGCGGAGGAGGCGCTGCAGCGCTATCCGCATGAATTGTCGGGTGGTCAGTGCCAGCGCGTACTCATTGCGATGGCCTTTGCGGGCGAGCCGATGCTGGTCGTTGCCGACGAGCCGACGACGGCGCTCGATGTGATGACGCAGGCGCGCATCGTGCGGCTGATCGCCGAGCAGCAGACATCGCATCATACGGCGTTGCTGTTCATCACCCATGACCTGCGGCTCGCGGGCCATGTCTGCCGCAATGTCGGGGTGATGTATGCCGGCGACATGGTGGAATACGGACCGGCGGCGGCTGTGCTGAAAGCGCCATCGCACCCCTATACGAAGAGTTTGCTGGCGGCGATGCCGGAACTGACCGGGCCGCGCCGCGTGCTGCCGGCCTTGTCGGACAACATGCCGGGTATCGGCAGCTTTGCCGGCCTGCCGGGATGCCGCTTCGCGCCGCGCTGTTCGGTGAAGGACCCGGTCTGCGCGGGGACGCGGCTGCCGCCGCGCGAGATCGGTGCGGGACATTGGGTGCGCTGTTCGGACCGCTGCTCGGCCGGTGGTTCCGTAGAGGCGGGGGCGCTGCTCGACGTGCCGGTGCTGCATGACGCAAAGCGCAAGTCGGCCGTGGCCTTCGAGAATGTGCGCTTGAGCTATCAGTCGTCGCGCGGTTTTCTCGGGCTGCAGCGCGTGCGCTTCGATGCGGTGAAGTCGGCGACGTTCAGGATCCGCGAGGGCGAGATCCTCGGCATTGTCGGCGAGAGTGGCAGCGGCAAGACCTCGATCGGCCGGCTAATCGTCGGGCTCGAGCAGCCGAGTGCCGGCACCATCAGCATCGATGGCGAGGACTATGTGCAGGACGGCCGCATCATCCATCTGACGCGGCGCGATACGCAATTGATCTTCCAGGACCCGCAATCGGCGCTCAATCCGCGC
>JAEXXW010000059.1 GCA_023405565.1 Pseudomonadota bacterium | reverse complement strand
TGACAGGACAGTGTTTACGGCAACAGTCGAACCTTGCGGTTCTTCATCATGCGCAGCAGCGACTCGCGCAATTGCTCGTATTCCTTGGCGCTGAAACCCTTTGTCGCCGCGCGATATTCGTCGACCGCCAGCGGCAGCATCCTGTCGTAGATGCCGCGCCCCTTCGCGGTGATGTGCAGGTTCACGACGCGCGAGTCCTGCTCGCCGTTCCGCCGCGCGATATAGCCACGTTTTGCGAGATTGGCGACGAGGCGGCTGACGCTCGGCTGCGGGATCACCGTCGCTTCGGCCAGTTCGGTCAGGTTCACGCCCTCATGCGCGGCCAGCACAGCCAGCACGCGCCAGTCCTGAAACGTAAAGCCGCGCTCGCGTAGCCCTTCTGCCAAATTCTGATTCATCCGCGCAATGAGGCGGTTCATCAGATAGGGCAGAAGGTCGTCGAGATGTGGCGCCTTGACCTTCAGGCGCCGAGAAGTCTTGGCAGCCATATTGCAACCGGCGGAAAGAACAGGATCAGGAACAGGACGATCAGCGCAAAGATGACATAGGGCAGGGCTGCGACATAGATCTGGTTCATCGTGATGTGCGGCGGCGCAACGCCTTTCATCGTGAACAGCAGGAGGCCGAACGGCGGATGAAGCAGGCCGAGCTGCATGCAGATCAGGAACATGACGCCGAACCAGACCGGGTCGATGTTCAGCTTGGCGACCAGCGGCATGAAGAAGGGCAGCGTGATCAGCATCATGGAGACCTGATCGACGAAACAGCCGAGGAAGATCAGGATCAGGATCATGCCGAGCAGCACGGTCATCGTGCCGAGGCCCTGCGCGGTGATCAGGCCGGTGATGCCGTTGACGACGCCGGAGAAGCTCAGCACCTGCGAGAAGGTGGTGGCGCCGAGGATGATGAACAGGATCGTGCCGGAGATCGCCACCGTGCCCATCAGCGACTTCCACAGGCATTCGATCGTCAGGCTGCGATAGAGCATCGTCGCGATGATGGTGGCCGTTGCGCCAAGTGCCGCAGCTTCGGTGGGTGTTGCCCAGCCGGCTGACATGGCGCCGACGACAAGGCCGAAGATCGACAGAAGCGGCACGACATAGAAGATGAAGGGCTGCCAGCGCTCCCAGAACGACGGCGCTGTATCAAGCTCCTCGACGGGGGCCAATGCCGGATTGAGGTAGCAGCGAATGATGATGTAGCCGAGGAACATCGCGCTCATCAGCAGGCCGGGAATGATGCCTCCGATCAAAAGGCCGGAGATCGAGATGCCGGCGAGGCTCCCGAGCAGCACGGTGAGCGCCGATGGCGGGATCAGCATATCGACGCCGCCGATGCCGATGATCGGGCCCATCGCCATTTTCGGCTCATAACCGCGCGCCAGCATGGTCGGCAGCATGACGCTGCCGAGGAGGGCGGTGGTGGCGATGGTCGAGCCGGAAATCGCCGAGAACACGGTACCGGCGACAATCGCGATCACCGAAAGCCGTCCCGGAACGCGGCGAATGAGCAGCGCGAAGGCATCGATCGCCTTCATCGCGACGCCGCTGTGGAACAGGATTTCGCCCATCAGCACGAAGAACGGGATCGGTGTCAGCGCGAAGGCGGTGACCGATTGCACCGCATTGCGCGAGAACTGAATCATGCCGGATTCGCCGCCAAGGAAAACCCAGGCGCCGATGATGTTGATCGCAAGAAACGCGAAGGCGACCGGCAGGCCGACCGCCATGACGGCGATCAGGCCACCGAAGAGCACAAAGCTGGCTTCAATCCATCCCATGATCTTACGCGACCGAAGTCGCCTCCTCGCGCGGCGTGCGGTTCAGCATGAGACGATGGAAACGGAATACGAATTCGATCGCCAGCAGCAGGAACGTGAAGGGCATCGGCGCCAGCATCCACCATTCCGGGAAGATCAGGTTCTTGATGGTGATCGAGCCAAGCTTGAAAGCTTCATAGGTCATCAGCCATGTATAGCGGAGCATGATCAGGCAAACGATGAAGCCGAGGGTGTCGCCGACAGCCTCCATCAGCCACGCGACATTGCGCGGCACGGCCGTCAGGATGAGGTCGAGCCGGATATGCTGGCCACGCCGCAGCAGCCAGGGTGCGGTGAGCAACGTGATGAGATAAAGCGCGTATTCGGAGACCTCGTTCGACCAGACGAAGCCGGTAATGAACAGGTTTCGCAGCAGGATGTCGGCTGTGACGATGATCACCATCGCCAGCAGCAGCAGTGCGGCAGCACCCGCAAGAGCATTGAGAAGCCGCCCGTAGAGGTCAGAGAGTTTTTGCACGTCCCGCTTCGTTCCTGTTGCAGGACGCCGGATGCGATCCGGCGTCCTTAAGTGATGTCAATTCCCCGCCAGCGCCCGGAGTTTTTTGCCGCTTTCCGGGGCTTTGGCAATGACCGAGTCCCAAGCCACGTCGTAAGCCTTTTTCAGGAAAGTCTGGGATGCCGCGGGATCGAATTCGATCTGCTGGATGCCGGCCTTGGCCTGTCGTTCGCGCTCGGCTTTCACCAGTTCCAGGCTCTCGGTCGCATCGAGTCCTTCGAGCCACAATGCTGCATCGCTCAGCACCTTGCGCTGCGCGTCATTCAGGTTCTTCCAGGTGTCCTGATTGACCAGCACATTGACCTCGACGCTGTAGAAGGCCGGCTCCATGCGGAACTTGGTCACCTTCTCCCAGCCGAGATCGAAGATGCCGAGAATCGGCCAGCCATAGCCGTCGGCGACGCCGCGCTCCAGCGCCGTATAGACTTCACCCGGAGGG
>JAEXXW010000052.1 GCA_023405565.1 Pseudomonadota bacterium | reverse complement strand
TCGCGGCAATCGGCGGCACGCCGGGCAGCATGGCGAATTCGCCCGGTGAAGCCACGCCGATGGCTTTGATATTTTTGTTGGTGAGCTGCGAGCGGCCGGTCGCGTAATCGACGAACATCATGCCGATCTGTCCGCCGACGAGATCCTGCACCGCCGGGCCTGCGCCCTTGTAGGGAACGTGATTGAGCTTCACCCCGGCCGTCTGCGCGAACAATTCGGCGGCGAGATGGAACGGGCTGCCGACACCGGCGCTGGCATAATCGATCTTGCCCGGCTCTTTCTTGGCAAGCTCGATCAGTTCGGCCACCGAATTCACCTTCAGCTTGTCGGTGTTGACCAGCAGTACGATGGCGAAGCGGCCGGTCAGTGTGATCGGCGAGAAGTCCTTCAGCGCGTTGTAGGGCAGCTTGCGATAGAGCCCCTGATTGGAGGCGTAGGTCGACGTGTCACCCAAAAGCAGTGTGTAGCCATCCGGCTCCGCCTTCGCGACCGCTTCAGCGCCGATGATCGTACCGGCGCCCGGCCGGTTCTCGATCACCAGAGGCTGGCCGAGGATGCTGCTCATGGACGTGCCGACCGCCCGTGCAAAAAAATCAGTACCGCCGCCGGCTGCATACGGCACGATCATGCGAATCGGTTTGTTCGGATAGGCGCTCTGGGCGCCGGCCAGTCCTGGAGCGCAGACGGCCGCGGCCGCGAGGGCGGAGGCAATCAGGATACGGCGGTTCACCGCCCGAAGAATGGTCATTGGCGCTCTCCCTGAGCTGCGGCTCTCCGGCCGTTCTTGATTTAGTTGCAGATGCATCTATCGCATGCCGCAATACAAATCTGCAAGCTTTCGTGCGTTGCGGACTATTGCTGCGCTGCACTAAATTGCCGTTTGTATCGCCCGGCATGAAAAGATTCTCGGCGGTATTCCCTCCAATTGACCCGCCACCAGACAGATGACAGCATTTCCGACTGACCGGCTTCAAACTGCTGTCACAAAACCTGCCGCCAGATCACGTTTATGACTTTGGATCGAAGCCGATTCAAAGTCATAAACGTGATTGATTGTAATATGTTAGAGCATAATGCTGTCCGAAAACCGGTTCACGCCTTGCGGCATCATGCTCTAGGACTGGCGATCGCCACGTGCCATGCGCACATGTGGTCCAAAGGAAACAAAGAATGACCCTGCGGCAGGTCAGCCTCGACGACAAATACGATCTGGCCCAGAAACAGGTCTTCGTGACGGGTTATCAGGCGCTGGTCCGGCTGTGCCTGATGCAGAAGGAGCGGGACCGGCGCGCCGGCCTGAACACGGCCGGTTACGTCACCGGTTATCGCGGCTCGCCGCTGGGCGGACTCGACCAGCAATTCATCCGCGCCCGCAAATTTCTGACGCCGAACGACATCATCATCCAGCCGGGTCTCAACGAGGATCTGGCCGCGACCGCGCTGTGGGGTACCCAGCAGGCGGAACTGCACGGCGAAGGCAAGTTCGATGGCGTGTTCGGCATCTGGTACGGCAAGGGACCGGGCGTCGACCGCACTGGCGACGTGTTCCGCCACGCCAACTTCGCCGGCTCATCGAAACATGGCGGTGTGCTGGCGCTGATGGGCGACGACCACACCGCAGAATCGTCCACCACGGCGCACCAGTCTGAATATCACTTCGTCGACGTGATGATGCCGATCCTGAATCCGGCCGGCGTTCAGGAGATCATCGATTACGGCCTCTATGGTTTCGCCATGTCGCGTTATTGCGGCGTGTGGTCGGCGCTGAAATGCATGCACGAGACGGTGGAATCGACCGCGGTGGTCGATGGCAGCCTTGATCGCGTGAAGATCGTGATCCCGACCGATTTCACGATGCCACCGGAGGGATTGAATATCCGCCTCCGCGATACCGTTCTGGGGCAGGAAGCACGGCTCTACGACTACAAGCGCGACGCCATGCTGGCCTTCATCCGCGCCAACAAGCTCAACAGGATCATCACATCGGGCGGCGCGAACGCAAAGATCGGTATCATTACGACCGGCAAGGCCTATCTCGATGTGCGGCAGGCGCTGGATGAACTCGGCATCGACGAGGTTCGCTGCAACGAACTTGGCCTGCGCATCTTCAAGATCGGCTGCCCGTGGCCGATCTCCCGCGACGAACTGATCGATTTCGCCAAGGGGCTCGAACTCATCATCGTCGTCGAGGAGAAGCGCTCGCTGGTCGAAGTGCAACTGCGCGAGGAACTCTACGGCACCGCCAACCAGCCGGTCTGCATCGGCAAGAAGGACGAGCGCGGCAACTGGCTGTTCCCGGTCAAGGGCGCGCTTGATCCCAACGAAGTGGCGATCACCATCGGCGACCGCATTCTGGCGCGCCGCAACGACGATGCGATCGCGATGAAGGTCTCGCGCCTGAAACAGGCGCAGCATTCACTCGCTGAATTGCAGGATGTCGCCCAGCGCACGCCGTATTTCTGCTCCGGCTGTCCGCACAACACATCCACGGTGGTCCCGGACGGCATGCGCGCCTATGCCGGCATCGGCTGCCACTACATGGCACAATGGATGGATCGCAACACGCTCGGCTACACCCATATGGGTGGCGAGGGTGCGAACTGGATCGGCGAGGCGCCGTTCTCGAACCGCGATCACGTCTTCCAGAACCTCGGCGACGGCACTTACAATCACTCCGGTTACATGGCGATCCGCGCGGCGATCGCCGCCGGCACCAAAATCACCTACAAGATCCTCTATAAC
>JAEXXW010000016.1 GCA_023405565.1 Pseudomonadota bacterium | reverse complement strand
GCATCTGGGGCTGACCGAAGCGCCGCGTAGGACAGGCCAGATGCTGGCCGCAAGATCGTTTCGGGTGCTGGCGTTGTAATGACAACGCCAACGCTCGGTCAGCACTTTCGCCGCGCACAACGTCGAGAACAGTTCACCCGCCAACAGTTCGTCTCTGAGTTTGGAGTTGAAGCTCTCGCAATAGCCATTTCCCAAGGTGAGCCCAGCTCGATATACAATGCCGATCTTGCCGAGCCATTGGCGCACGTTCCTTGCAACGAACCCGGAGCCATTATCGGAACGAATATACTCCGGTGGTCCATGTGTGACGAACAAGTCCGCCAAGCAGTGCAACATCGTCAGAGTTAAGCCTGCGCCCCACGACGATCGCCAGACAGCGGCGCGTGAAGTCGTTGAACACTACAATCACGTCCGCTGTCATGAGAGTATAAACAACCTTACGCCTACCGACGTCCACTTCGGAAGAGCGGAGACGATCCTCGCAGAACGAAAACACATCAAGCGCGCCACCATCGCAGCCCGTCGCTTGCAGCATCGACTGCAGGCCGCTTAAACTCTAACCCCTGATGAGCTAGAGCCTCCCTTCGCAATAAGCCTGACCAGTCTCAAACCATCTGACGACGGACAAACCTGCCGGCCCTGCGCTATCAGCACATCAACCTGCCGTAGCTTCGCAACAATCTCTTCAGCCGGATGTCGCTTCCTTGCCATCGATCTTACCCTCCATCCGAAAATCATACTTCAGGGAGGACCACTTCAAAGGGGGCAGATCATGCAGCATCAAGGCATCTTGGTGCGGGCAAATATCGGTCTTTCCTCAAGGAGCACGGCTACAAGGCAGGCGAGAGTAAGAAGTTGAGAAATGAGTTGGGGAGTCGCCACTTCTATCTTTCATGCACCGAAGACGGAAGTAAGAGCGCCGACTCACATTGGAGAGTGTTCGCGGATGGGGGCGCAGGCTATTGCCTGAAGCTTAGGTTATCGCCTGCACAAGGGGACTTTCGGCGCATTCGCTATGGGACACCGGAACCGTCACCACTTTCAGCGGTTGACCGCGACATGCGATAGGCCATCACACGGACGTTTCTTCCACGGGGTGTATCGAAAGTTGCCGCATTTTCTCTCGGGACGAACCTAGAATACGAGGACGAATTGAGGTTGCTCGTCAGCAATCCACCAGAGAGTCTGATTTTGAAGGACGCAGGTAACAGCTACATCGAGCTAGGGCTCGACGAGGATAACGAGCTTTGTCGGGTCGATTTGCTAGAGGTTGTCTGTGGAAATACAGCGAATATGACCCTAGTTGAGAAAGACGCCGTTGTTGCGGTATTCCCCGCGCTCAAGGTTAGTCCGCGACAGTAGCAAGAGTTAGGTCAGGCCATAGGTGCGATTTGCGAGTGCGGTGTCTGTTTGGGAGGCCGCCGTCAATCGGCCACAAAGGGCCCAGGAAATCACCGTTCTAATCACCGTCTTTTTAGAACGGAGGCACGCGGAAAGTGGCGCGCCGGAAGGGATTCGAACCCCTGACCCCCAGATTCGAAGTCTGGTGCTCTATCCAGCTGAGCTACCGGCGCCGCAGAATGGATCTAGCGGCAGCCTTCCGATTTTACAAACGAGAATTGCCACAAAAGCAGGGCCCCCGGCATTCGCCGCCGGCGTCATTTCTTGCTATCGGTACGCCCGCAATTGTCTAGGGAGTCCCTACCATGAACACAACCGTACCGCCCCAACCCGCCATTCCGACCAAAGTGGCCTTACCGGACCTTCGCGACGCTTATTATGGCGGGAAATGGCATGCGCCGAAGGACGGGCGCTATGTCGATACCATCAGCCCGGGCACGGGCGAGTCGCTCGGCAAGGTGGCTGATTGCGGCGTGGCCGACATGGACGCAGCCATCGCCTCGGCCAAAGCCGCCTTCAAGGAATGGCGCCGGGTGCCGCCGCTGGAGCGCGCCCGTATCCTCAAGCGCGTCGCCCAGATCCTGCGCGAGAATGCCGGCGAGCTGGCGATGATCGACGCCGCCGATTGCGGCAATCCGGTCAAGGAAATGCTGGCCGATGCCACCATCGCCGCCGCGCAGATGGAATTCTTTGCTGGCCTCGTCACCGAGGTGAAGGGCGCATCGATCCCGATGGGACCGGACTCGGTCAACTTCTCCGTGCGCGAGCCGCGCGGCGTGGTCGGCCGCATCATCCCGTTCAATCATCCGTTCATGTTCTGCGCCGGCAAATCCGCTGCCGCACTTGCCACCGGCAACACCATTGTCGTGAAGCCGCCGGAGCAGGCCCCACTCTCCTCGTTGCGTCTTGCGGAATTGTGCGACGGGCTGTTCCCGCCCGGCGTGTTCAATGTCGTGCCCGGTGGCAAGGATGCAGGTGCACGCCTCTCAGCTCATCCCGACATCGCGATGGTTGCGCTGGTTGGCAGCGTACCGACAGGACGCGCGGTGATGAAATCGGCCGCGGAAACGGTCAAGCCGGTGCTGCTCGAACTTGGCGGCAAGAATGCGCTGATCGCCTATCCCGACGCCGATCCCGATGAGGTTGCGGGCGGCGTTGTCGGCGGCATGAACTTCACCTGGTGCGGACAATCCTGC
>JAEXXW010000436.1 GCA_023405565.1 Pseudomonadota bacterium | reverse complement strand
CTTCTACACCATGTTCAATCTGGCCCCGGTCGGCCGCTACCACGTGCAGCTCTGCGGCACGACGCCGTGCCGGCTACGCGGTGCCGAAGACCTGATCCATGTTTGCGAGAAGCGCATCGGTCACCAGTTCGACGTGACGCCGGACGGCGCGCTGTCCTGGGTCGAGGTCGAGTGCCTCGGCGCCTGCGTGAACGCGCCGATGGCGCAGATCAATTACGACTTTTACGAGGACCTTACGCCGGAAAGCTTCGCGCGCATTCTCGATGACCTTGCCGCCGGCAAGGAGGTCAAGCCGGGACCGCAGGTGGATCGCCCGTTCTCCGGACCGCAAGGCGGCCTGACAGCGCTGACCGAACCGCCAGTTCGCGTCACGGCTGCGGCCAAGGTGCCGGTTTCGGATTCAAAGGATAAAGGGTCGAAGTGATGCTGGCTGACAAGGACCGCATCTTTCAGAATCTGTACGGCCAGCATGACTGGGGCCTGAAGGGCGCGATGGCGCGCGGCGGCTGGGATGGCACCAAGGCGATCCTCGAACGCGGCCGCGATGGCATCATCAATGAGATGAAGGCCTCCGGTCTGCGCGGCCGTGGTGGCGCCGGCTTCCCGACCGGCATGAAATGGTCGTTCATGCCGAAGGAAAGCAAGGACGGGCGTCCGAGCTATCTCGTCGTCAATGCCGACGAATCCGAGCCCGGCACCTGCAAGGACCGCGAGATCATGCGGCACGATCCGCATCTGCTCGTGGAAGGCTGCCTGATCGCCGGCTTCGCGATGGGCGCCGTTGCCGCTTACATCTATGTGCGCGGTGAGTTCATCCGCGAGCGCGAGCGCCTGCAGGCTGCGGTCGACCAGGCCTACGAAGCGCGGTTGATCGGCAAGAACAACATCCACGGCTACGACTTCGATGTGTTCGTGCATCACGGCGCCGGCGCTTACATCTGCGGCGAAGAAACGGCCTTGCTCGAAAGCCTCGAAGGCAAGAAGGGCATGCCGCGGCTGAAACCGCCATTCCCGGCCAATGTTGGTCTCTATGGCTGCCCGACAACCGTGAACAATGTGGAATCGGTCGCGGTTGCGCCGGATATCATGCGGCGCGGCGCGGCATGGTTCTCATCCTTCGGTGCGCCGAACAATGTCGGCACCAAGCTCTTCTGCATTTCCGGTCACGTGAACCGGCCGTGCAATGTCGAAGAGGCGATGAGTATCCCGTTCCGCGAACTGATTGAGAAGCACGCCGGCGGCATTCGCGGCGGCTGGGACAATCTGAAAGCGGTGATCCCGGGCGGATCGTCGGTGCGCATGGTGCCGGCCGAACAGATCATCGATTGCCCGATGGATTTCGACTCGCTGTCGAAGCTGCGCTCGGGTCTCGGCACGGCCGCTGTGATCGTGATGGACAAGTCCACGGATCTCATTCGTGCGATTGCGAGGCTATCCTACTTCTACAAGCATGAGAGCTGCGGCCAGTGCACGCCATGCCGCGAAGGCACCGGCTGGATGTGGCGCGTGATGACGCGCATGGCCGAGGGCCGCGCGCAGAAGCGTGAAATCGACCAGTTGCTCGAAGTGACGAAACAGGTCGAAGGCCACACCATCTGCGCGCTCGGTGATGCCGCGGCCTGGCCGATCCAGGGCCTGATCGCGCATTTCCGGCACGAGATCGAAGAGCGCATCGATCAATATTCGGCCAACCCGCATTCCGAACCGGTGATGGTGGCTGCCGAGTGATGCGCGATGTCCTACGAAATCCCGCCCGCACCGCACGACTATGTGCCGCCGCCCAAGCGGCCGCAGCGCACGCCGGCGGATTATGCGCGGATGGGGAAGCTTATCATCGCCGTCGGAGCGCTGATTTTCATCGGCGGCTTTGCCTACTTGATCCATGGCGGCACGATGACGTCGAAGCAGGCCTTCGTCGCGATGGGGCCGCTGTTCCTGATCTTCGCAGCCGTCGGTGGCTCGGTCTGGAAGCAGGGCACGGACGGCATCGGAGCAATGGTTGCCTATCTCACGGCAGCGGTCGGCGCCTGCGGCGCGGTAGCTGCGTGGCTGTGGGGAAAGTGATGCAGATGGGTGCGAAAGTCTTGTCGCAGGAGTGCGCACGGTGAGCAAAATCATCGTCGACGGTATCGAGGTCGACGTCCCCGCTGAATACACGCTGCTGCAGGCCTGCGAGGCTGCAGGCGCCGAGATTCCACGTTTCTGTTTCCATGAGCGGCTGTCGATCGCCGGCAATTGCCGCATGTGCCTTGTCGAGCTGAAGGGCTCGCCGAAGCCGGTCGCGTCCTGCGCCTGGGCCGTGCGCGATTGTCGTCCGGGTCCGAATGGCGAGCCGCCGGTCGTGAATACGCGCACACAGATGGTGCGCAAGGCACGCGAAGGCGTGATGGAATTCCTGCTGGTCAACCATCCGCTTGATTGCCCGATCTGCGATCAGGGCGGTGAATGCGACCTGCAGGACCAGGCCATGGCCTATGGCGCCGACACCTCGCGCTATATCGAGAACAAGCGCGCGGTCGAGGACAAGTATATCGGCCCGCTGGTGAAGACGGTGATGAACCGCTGCATCCATTGCA
>JAEXXW010000702.1 GCA_023405565.1 Pseudomonadota bacterium | reverse complement strand
GCTCGATCGGCTCGCCCTCGACGGCCTACATCTACGACTGGAACATGCTGCCCATCGGTCAGGCGCTCTGGTTGAAGGAACTGGAGTCCTACAAGGAATTCCCGCCGATGCAGGACCCCGCGAGCTACAACCTCGATCAGGTCTTGCAGCAGGTCAAGAATTCCAGGGTGTCCCGCGAGTAATCGCAAACCACAAGCGAGCGTCTTTTCGGCGCTCGCTTGTGGCACGCGCAAGCTGCTGAACGAAGGCGATGCCGGAAAGGTTATGCAATGAAGGACATATGAATTGTGTTCGATGGCGGCGTGACATCGGAATGCCGCATAAGGTTTGAGGGGCGGCTTGTATCTCCGCGCGACGGTGCGTCATGCGAGGTGCCGGCTGGTGAAGGAGAGGAACGCTACGACTGCAGAGTGACATGACAGGAGAGAGATCTCATGCGTGCCGGCAAGATCGATCCGACCAGAGACACTAATTCATCCCGCCTCAACCGTCGCAACATTCTTCTTGGCGGCACGACGCTGGCGGCAACAGCCTTGAGCAGTGGTGTATTTGCGCAGGCACAACAACCTTCGGCGTCCGCAGCGCAAACACCCGGTTCCGCCGGACCGAAGCCCAATATTCTCGTCATCTTCGGCGATGATATTGGCATTGCCAATATCAGCGCCTATTCCAACGGTCTGATGGGATATGAGACGCCCAATATTGATCGCATCGGCCGCGAAGGCCTCAAGCTTCAGCATTATTACGGCGAGCAATCCTGTACCGCAGGACGTTCCGCTTTCCTGACCGGGCAGCACATTATCCGAACCGGGCTCAGCAAGGTCGGCTTTCCCGGCGCGCCGATGGGCATGAGCCAGCTCGATCCATCGATCGGCGGCCTGTTGAAGAATCTCGGCTATGCGACGGGGCAATTTGGCAAGAACCATGTCGGTGATCGCAACGAATCCTTGCCGACGGTGAATGGGTTCGATGAGTTCTTCGGCAATCTCTACCATCTGAACGCAGAGGAAGAGCCTGAACTGCCGAATTATCCGAAAGATCCGGCCTATCGCGCCAAGTTCGGTCCGCGCGGCGTGTTGCGTTGCCGGGCAACAGACCGGGACGATCCGACGGTCGATCCGCGCTTTGGCCGGATCGGCAAACAGACGATCGAGGATACCGGTGCACTGACCAAGAAGCGCATGGAGACGGTCGACGACGAGACATCCGCCGCAGCGATCGATTTCATGAAGCGCCAGCAATCGGCCAACAGGCCTTTCTTCTGCTGGTTCAACTCGACGCGCATGCATCTGCGGACGCATGTCCGCGACAGTCATCGTGGCCGTTATGCCCATGGCGACAGCGAATATATCGACGGCATGATGGAGCACGACGATACGATCGGTGTGCTGCTCAAGGCGCTGGACGATATGGGGGCCGCCAACAATACCATTGTCCTCTACACCAGCGACAACGGTCCCCACATGAATACATGGCCCGATGGCGCCATGACCTGGTTCCGTTCCGAGAAGAACACCAACTGGGAAGGCGCGTTTCGTGTGCCCTGTCTGGTGCGCTGGCCGGGCATGATTCAGCCCGGCACGGTGAGCAACGAGCTCATGAGCCACAATGACTGGATTCCGACGCTGTGCGCCATTGCCGGCGAGCCGGACATCGTCAACAAGCTCAAGGCTGGCTACACGGCCAACGGTATCAATTACAAGGTGCTTCTCGACGGCGTCGATCAGTCGAATTTCCTGCGCAATGTGAAGGGCAGCGCGGCGAACAACAACGGCGTCAAGAGCGCACGCACGACATTCTTCTACTCGGACGACGACGGCCTGCTTGTCGGGGTGCGCAAGGGGGACTGGAAATATGTCTTCTCCGAACAGCGCAAGCAGGGCACGATGGCCGTGTGGGCAGAACCGTTCACCACGCTTCGGCTGCAGAAGATCTTCAATCTGATGCAGGACCCCTTCGAACGCGCCGACATCACCTCCAACACCTATTGGGACTGGAATCTGAACCAGATCGGTGCGGTCTATGGCGTCATGGATGATGTCTTCCAGTTCGTTGACACCTTCAAGGAATTTCCGCCGCGGTCCTTCCCGCCGAGTTTCAATCCGGCGAACATCATGGAGAGCACGCTCGAAGCCATCAAGGAGAGGCGGGCGATCAGGGAGGATCTGAACCCGGAGCGCATTCGGGCCGGTCTCAACAAACTGATCGAGCAGCAGATACAGCAGCGTGGTATTCGATAAGTCTTTCACATGCGCGGCTCGTCGTTTTGGCCGGCCGTGAAGCTTCTTTCGATCATCGGGTGAGGAGCCGGATGCGCGTAACGTCCCTGCCGATCGTGCGACAGATGCTTGTCGTCGCCTGTCTCTTTATTATGCCACTCGGCATAAGTCCGGCGGCCTTCGCCCAGACCGATCCGCTGCCATCGTGGAATGATGGCGCGCCCAAACGCGCGATCATGGATCTCGTTGCGCGGGTGACGAAGGAGGGCGGGTCGGATTTTGTGCCCGTTCCGGAGCGGATCGCGACATTCGACAACGACGGCACGCTGTGGTGCGAGCAGCCATTCTATGTCCAGATGGCCTTCGCTTTCGATCGCGTGAAGGCAATGGCGCCCCAGCATCCGAACTGGAAGACGAAACAGCCGTTCAAGGCGCTGCTGCAGGGCGATGTGAAAACGGCGGCCACCGCCGGCGAGAAAGGACTTCTTGCCGTTATTGCCGCCACCCATTCAGGCATGACGGTCAGTCAGTTCGACCAGGAGGTGCGCGACTGGATCAAGGTCGCGCGGCATCCACGCTTCAAGCGGCCTTATAACGAGCTCATCTACCAACCGATGGTGGAAGTTCTGACCTATCTGCGCGCCAATGGCTTCAAGACCTTCATCGTCTCAGGCGGTGGCGTCGATTTCATGCGTCCCTGGGCGCCGGCCGCTTATGGCATTCCGCCGGAACAGATCGTCGGCTCCTCCGGCGTGATCGAGTTCCGGATCGGCAAGGATGGCAAGCCGGAATTGTTCAAGACGCCGAAGATTCAGTTCATCGACGATGGGCCCGGCAAGCCGGTCGGCATTTCCATGTATATCGGCCGCCAGCCGATCATCGCCTTTGGCAATCCCGACGGCGATCTGCAGATGCTGCAATACACGACCGGTGGGTCCGGCGCGCGGCTTGGCCTCTACGTGCATCACGACGACGCCGAGCGCGAATATGCCTACGACCGGAAATCGCAGATCGGAAGGCTCGACAAGGGACTGGACGCGGCCGCCAAGAATGGCTGGCCGCTGATCAGCATGAAGCGAGACTGGAAGGTGATCTTTCCGGCGGAGCCGGCCGCGAAATAAGGAAGAGCGTGCACTCTCGCTCTGACAGCTACGGGATGAGGCGATCCTTCATCAGCGCGACATCGCCGGACAGGCTCTTTACGTCGACCGTCACGGGCTCGAACGAGGCACGTTTGAATCGGTCTTTTTCTGCGAACGGGACCGTGGCGTCGATGCCAAGCTTGGCTTGCATGCCATTGTTGCCGACGCGAACATATTCGTGGCCCCGCGCGCCGGGCATGACGAAGAGATCCTGTGAGGCCTCCATGCGCATGGCGAGCGCATATTCGACATCGGCCGGGTCTCTCAGATCGATATCGTCATCGACCACGATCACCATATCGAGATCCTTCAATGCGCCGAAGGCGGCCATGATGGCATTGCGCTGCAGGCCGTCATGGTGTGGCGATGCCTTCTTCACCTGCACGACGGCATGGAAACGATGCAAGCCACCGGCTGTCATTTCCGCATCGACCACGATCGGCACGGCGGATTGCAGAACCTTCAGAAGGCTCGCTTCGAGCACGTATTTTCGCAGCATGATGGTCTCACGGCCATAACCATTGATGGCGTGATAGATCGGCTTGTCGCGATGCGTGACTGCGGTGATTTCGAATATTGGTGACGGTGCGGCAGGCGCCATGTAGCCGACGAATTCTCCGAACGGGCCTTCCTCCGCCAGCTCTTCCGGCAGCATGCGGCCTTCCAGCACGATTTCGGTTTCAGCCGGTACAAGCAGATCCTGCGTGACGGCTTTCACCACTGACAATGGCCGTCCGCTCAGTCCGCCCGCGACCGCCAGCTCGTCGGCATGTTCAGGCATTTGCGAGCCCATGGTGGCGGCGGTGTATTGAAGCGCGAGATCGGTGCCGATGCAGACAACGATCGGCAGCGGCTGGTTCTTTGCCTTGGCGCGTTCCCAGGCCAGCCGCAGATGGCGGCCGAAATCGAGCTTCACGCCGGTGCGGTCTTTCCCAATCTGTAGCCGGTGATAGGAGGCATTGTAGGTGTTCGTGTCGGGATCCTTGACGATCACGATACCCGCTGTGATGAAACGCCCATTGTCGGCAGCCGTGTGTTTCAGGACGGGAAACATGCGTCCGAGATCAATGTCCTTCGTATGGACATTTTGCTGCGCGGGCGCGTTCTGCACCATCACCGGCGGTTTCGGGTCGCCGAGGGCGCGACCGATGAAGGTGCGGATGCCGCGGAAATCAGTGCCGAACGCACTCTCGCAATTGTCCTGGCAGGACAGGATATTGCCGACGACCGGAATGTCGTAGCCCTTGACCGCTGTAAACAGCAGCGCTGGGCCGCCGTCCTGGTTCTTCATGATCGACGCAATTTCAAGATTGGGATCGGCAGGCGCGGTGTAAGCCAGCAGGCGGCCGTTTTCGGTCATCCGATTCAATGCTGCGCGGAAGCGCGTATCCAATACCGAATTTGATATGCTCAATGGTTTGCTCCGACGGCGGTAGCTGTTTGCGTCATCACCGCGGTCGTGACTGCGAACGAGCTTCTGAGGATGATGTGAATCGCGAGCGGCAAGGTTCGAAGCAACGGTTATTCGACAACGAGCTTCACCTGATCGCCGACTTTCAGCTTGTCGTTTACGTCGAGCCCGTTCAGCACGCGGAAACGTTCGAGCTGGCGGTCGGCATAACCCATCTGTCCGGCGAGCTTCTCGACCGTGTCACGCGGGGTGACCGTGACGATCTTCAGGCGGAGCGGTCGTGCAGAACGCGCTTCAGCCACGCTCATGCGGCGGAAGCTGGCGACGGCTTCGCGGAAATGCTTGTCCATCTCGGGCGTTTTGTTTTTGGCCGCAAAGATGAAGCGGTAGACTTCACTGCCAAACCGAATGGCATAGAGGCGGAATCCCCATGGGTCGCCGTTGGCGGTGCCGGTCGCGCCGCGAAAGCCGTTGATCGTGATGTCTTCCACCGATGCCGCATCGATATTCTCGATCCAGCCCGATTGCAGATATTCGGTCAGCTTCTGATCGGCGGGGATGCGTACGACATCGAGACGCAGCGCGAGATCGCCGCCGTCCTTGATGCCGAACACGGCCTGCGGCGTGTTCTCCAGGACGAAGCCGTCCGGAGCGGTGAAGGTGAATGCGAGCTTTGGATGCACGAAACGGCGGCCGCGCACGAAGCCTTCGCTCGGGTCCTCGCCATAGGTCAGGCCATCGAGCAGCGGCAAATAGGTCTGCCGGTCCTGCGAGCCCGGGCCGGGCGCGGAATATTGCCGGGCATTCAACGTCGCATTGGCGACCCGTTCCGGCGTCGCCGGATGCGACGACAGGAATTCCATGCTGCGTGAATCGGCCTTGGTGCCGCCCGCCCGCAATTCGGCGCTGCGGCCCATCGAGGTGAGGAAGCGGGTTGCGCCATAGGGATCATATCCGGCCCGGGAGGAAATGCCGACGCCGATACCGTCGGCTTCGAATTCCTGTCCGCGCGAGAAGGTGGCCAGTGCGATCTTGGATTTGGCAAGGGCCAAGGCGCCCATCTGCTGATCGCCGAGCACGTCGCTGGCGACACGATTGACCATCGCCGCCTGGCGGATCTGGTCCTCGCGGATGGCGGCATGTCGGGCGATCACGTGGGCCATCTCGTGCGACAGCACGGAAGCGATTTCCGCCGTGTCATTCGCCAACGCCAGCAAGCCGCGTGTGACATAAAGCTGCCCGGTCGGCAGCGCGAAGGCGTTGATGGCGGGCGAGTTGAGGATCGTGATCTTGTAGTGGAGGTCGGGCCGTTCCGACGCCGCCACCAGCTTTTCGACCGTCCGGTTCAGCGAGTCTTCGAGCTTCGGGTTGTTATAGGCCCCTCCATACGCTGCGAGGATGCGCCGATGCTCCCGCTGCGCCGGTGTCAGCGTTTCGGGCTTTTCGGCGGGGGGATCGGGCAGGTTGATCTGTCGTCCGACCTGATAGGCGCCCCAACATGACGCCAGGACCACGGCAAGTGCCGCGGCTGCCAAAACTGATATCAGGCGTCTCTGGTCGGCACTCGACAAAAGCTGCATCCCCCAACGGCGGCTTATTTGGCCGCCATGACTTCAAACTGTTCCGGCCGTGTCGCCTCAATCCACGGGCCCGACCGCTCCTCGATAAAGCCACGGACCCGGACGTCCCGGCCGGACAGTGACTTTGGCGCCAGACCCTCTTTTATAAAGGTCGCCTCGTTGCGTTTCGCAATTGTGACGGTGAAGTCTTCGGACCATCGCCGCCCGAAATTCACGTAGATGACACCGCCGCTTTGGCGGACCGACAACACCCGCCCCCTCACCATCGCAAACCGGCCCTGATCCCTCAAGACCATCTTTGGGTCATCTGCGCTGTGCTGGCCACCGGAGCGCCAGAAGCCCAGTCCCGCAGACCGGGCGACCCGTTCCCGATCGAGAAGGGCATCCACACAAGCCTTGTCACCGATTCGGCCGCTCATGACAGCCAGTCCTTGGGCCAACAAGCCATACTGGACGGGAGTTTCCGACCCGCTAACGGATGGGAAAGCATGAAGCCGGCCATAGCGGTCGGTGGCGGCGCTGCCTTTCAACGATACTGTTCGGTCTAGCAGAAGGTCTGCCAGGGCCGCTTTGGCGATGTCCGCGGACACCGCCCATGCCATTCCGGCCAGTTTGATCAGTCGCCCGTCATCGAGGCCGACGGTATGGCTGTCCGGGATAGCGATGACGCGGGCCTCACCAAGGGGTGATGTGCCACAGGCCGGGGCGCTATGGGGCGACATGCAGGCAACCGCCAGAACAATGCCTGACACTGCATATCCGGCCAGCCGCCGTCCCATCTGTTTGCCGCCCCACGAAACGTCGCACAACCATGCAACGCCAGGTGAAGCGCAGCAATGTGAATATTTGCGCATCTGGCATCGAAATCCGCCGCATGTGTTGTGCGGGCACCGCTTTGCGGTGCTGCGGCGTTATCGCACAGTGAGTGCTGATGTGGTGTTGCAGGTATCTCGTTGGGTGCGTGATCCTGAATGCAGAAAAGCTCCGGCGACCGAGCGGGCTTTTCCGCATTTGTCATGACGTCGTTTCCATCAATTGTAGTGCTCATGTCCAAGCTGGGCACACTGCAATGTCGTGGCCTCATGCGTTGCTGCTTCGTACAAACCAGCCGCAACAATGAAGGGAGACCAGAATAATAATGGCATTGCCATCCCTCCTTCGCCGGAGCGCTGCTTTCAGGTCACGCTTTGCGGCTTTCTCTCGCCATTCGATAAATCCCTCCATCTGGCAGGGGGCCACGCATTTTTGTACGTATTCGTGCATGGTGGAACTCGCGCCTTTTATTTGTCGCTAAAGCGATGTTTGCGTAAGAGGAATACGCGGCTTTCGGAGGCGATGTCGTGAATCCTGTTTTTGGTGCGATTCTGGTTCTCGTTGCGGGTTCGCTGGCCCCCGCTCTGGCGCAAGGTGCTGGAGGTGCCGACCCTGCGGGGCTTGACGGGTTCAAGACGCCATCCGGCAATATCCATTGTCAGTATTTTGATGGCGGCTCCGACAAGCCGCCGAGTGCGAATGTCCTCCGCTGCGATATCAGATCACTAGCCAATCACATTCCGCGCCGGCCAAAGGATTGCGATCTCGACTTCGGTCATGCCTTCGAGATGAACGATCGTGACGGATCAGCACGACGGCTTTGCTATGGCGATACCGCATTGGATGATCGGCTGCCGGTGCTTGCCTATGGCGCCTCGTGGCAGCGGGGCGGCATGTCCTGCAAGTCGGACCAGAGTGGGGTGTCCTGCGTGAACGCCAAGGGCCATGGCTTCGAATTGTCGCGCAATGCGCAGCGCTTGTTCTGACAAGATATGACGGTGCTCATCTGCCAGGTTGCCTCATGAGGACGAGAACCTTTTGCCCGGGCTGCGGCGGCTATCGCGACATCGAGGACGGCCATCGCGTCTGTACGTTCTGTGAATATCTCGATGAACAACGTGACCCCGCGAGGGCGCTCTCACGTGAACTTCTGCCGCGCAGCCTCAACATCGAAGGTGTCGATTTAGTGATATCGTTCAGTATTGAACAGGGTTCTGTCGTTGCAATCATCGAAGCTGCCGATCCGCGTTACCGATTGCTGGCAGATTGTCTCACGGTAACATGGAAGCTCAAGCCGGCGGCTCTTCTGGAAAGTCTTTGCGATCATCGCGCCGTCACCGTGGGCGGAGAATTCTACACGATCACCTATGGTGACGACCCTGAACATGGCGAGGGCGGCGCGGCTGCCGTGACGATCTTCGATGGCGAGACGGAGCGTGTTGTGCCGGTTACTCTCTTTTCTGCCGTGGTCATTGCCGTGGCGAGACTTCATCTTCAACTGGCGGGTGAGGCACACTTCTCCTGGATGGTAACCCTCTCGCCTGCCGCGAAGATGAAGCTTCTGTGAGGCTCCGATCGGATGGCCATAAGGTTCAAGGGGCCCTGGCTGTCCTCGTCGCCAGTTCATGTTCCAGCCGGACGATATTCTCGAACAGCCGCCGTGTTGTGA
>JAEXXW010000335.1 GCA_023405565.1 Pseudomonadota bacterium | reverse complement strand
ATCCTGAAGAGCATTGCGTGAGCGATGCGTCTCGAAGGATGCGGCGATGCCCGTCCCCTCTCCTTCGAGATGGGTGCTAACGCACCCTCCTCAGGATGAGGGGACGGAATTCGCGCCGCTATTTTTTACCCGCTCACCAACGGGCAGCCGCCATCCTTCAACGGACGGAAGGCTTCAGCCGCCGGAATGGTGGCTCGGACCTTGTAGAAATCGCCGGGATATTTCGAGTCCTTCTCCGACTTCACCTCGAACAGATAGGCATCATGGATCTTGCGGCCATCGGCGCGCACCGAGCCTTTGCCGAACAACGGATCGTCAGTCGGAATGTCCTTCATCTTCGCCACCACCGCCTTGCCGTCAGCGGCACTCTTCAAGGCGGCCACCGCTTTCAGGTAATGCGTCACACCGGCATAGACTCCGGCCTGCACCATGGTCGGGATTTTCCCGGCCGCGTTGCGCTCTTTCTGCCAGCGTTTGGTCCATTCACGCGAGGGGTCGTTCAGGTCCCAATACCAGGTCTCGGTCAGCACCAACCCTTGCGCCGTCTTCAGACCGAGCGAGTTGACGTCGCTGGCAAACACAAGAAGACCGGCGAGGCTCTGCCCGCCTTTGGTGATGCCGAATTCGGCCGCCTGCTTGACCGAGTTGATGGTGTCGCCGCCGGCATTGGCCAGACCGATCACCTTGGCCTTTGAGCTTTGCGCCTGCAGCAGGAAGGACGAGAAGTCCTGCACGTTCAGCGGATGACGTACCTTGCCGACCACCTTGCCGCCATTGGCCTCCACCACCGCCGCGGTGTCACGCTCCAGCGCATGACCGAAGGCGTAATCAGCGGTCAGGAAGAACCAGGTGTCGCCGCCGGTTTTGACGATCGCCTTGCCGGTGCCATTGGCCAGCATCCAGGTGTCGTAGGTCCAGTGCACGGTGTTCGGAGAACATTTCGATCCGGTGAGATCGGACGAGGCCGCACCGGAGTTGATGAACACCTTGTTCTTGTTGCGGACAATCTCGTTCACGGCCAGCGCGACGCCGGAATTCGGCGTATCGATGATCAGATCGACCTTGTCCACATCGATCCATTGATTGGCGAGGTTGGAGCCGATATCGGGCTTGTTCTGATGATCGCCACTAATGATCTCGACCTTGATATCCTTGTTGTTGGCCATGAATTCGTTGGCCGCCATGCGTGCGGCGACAACCGAACCAGGACCGGCGAGGTCCGCGTAGAGACTCGACATATCCGTCAGCACGCCGATCTTCACCGTCGTTTGCGCCGAGGCCGCACCGACGCTCGCGATCATGGCCAGCGCCGTGGTGATCATAAGACGTTTCATTCCCACTCCTCCTTTGACAAGGCCTTTGCGGCTTATCGATTCGTCAAACACCGAGATACTCGTGAAGCTTCCCGAGTTTCTGTTCGAGCTCGGAGCTCAGCAGCCGGTCGATGATCCGGCCATGCTCCATCACATAATAACGGTCCGCCACAGTCGCGGCGAAACGGAAGTTCTGCTCGACCAGCAGAATGGTGAAGCCCTGTTGTTTCAGCGCGCGGATCGTATTGCCGATCTGCTGGATGATGACAGGCGCAAGACCTTCGGTCGGTTCGTCGAGCAGCAGCAGCCGCGCGCCGGTGCGCAGGATCCGGGCAATCGCCAGCATCTGCTGTTCGCCGCCGGAGAGTTTCGTGCCCTGACTCGAACTGAGCCGCTCCTTCAGGTTGGGAAACAACTGGAAGATCTGATCGAGCGACAATCCTCCCGCCTTCACGACAGGCGGCAATAACAGGTTTTCCTCAACGCTCAGGCTCGCGAAAATGCCGCGTTCTTCAGGGCAAAGGGCGATGCCGGCCCGGGCGATCTGGTTCGATGCAAGCCGGATCATCTCCTGCTGTTCGAACCGCACAGAACCCGTGCGTTTGGCGACAATGCCCATGATCGATTTCAGCGTCGTGGTCTTGCCGGCGCCATTGCGCCCGAGCAGCGTGACGACCTCGCCGGGAAAGACTTCGAAATTCACGCCATGGAGGATATGCGACTCGCCATACCAAGCCTGGAGATCTTCGACGGCGAGAAGCGCTTTGCGAGGATCAAGCATGGCCGGTCCCCATATAGGCTTCACGCACCTGCGGATTGGTCGATACCGTTTCGTAATCGCCTTCCGCAAGAATGCGGCCGCGCGTCAGCACTGTGATCTTGTGCGATAAATTCGAGACCACCGACAGATTATGCTCCACCATCAAAACGGTGCGGTCGGCGGACACGGTCTTGATCAGCGCGGCGATGCGGTCGATATCCTCGTGTCCCATGCCGGCGGTCGGCTCATCCAAGAGTAGCATATCCGGATCGAGCGCCAGCGTGGTTGCAATTTCCAGTGCGCGTTTGCGTCCATAGGGCAGCTCCACCGCTGGCACATTGGCAAACCCCGACAGGCCGACATCGTCGATCAACGACAAGGCGCGCGCATTGAATTCATTCAAGACCGACCGTGAACGCCAGAAATCGAACGAGCCGCCGCGCTTGCGCTGCAGGCCGACCCGCACATTCTCAAGGACCGTCAGGTGCGGAAACACCGCCGATATCTGGAACGAGCGAACAACACCAAGCCGTGCCACGTCGGCGGGCGGCATCGCCGTGATATCCTGCCCTTTGTAGAAAATTTGTCCCTGCGTCGGCGTGAGGAACTTGGTCAAAAGATTGAAGCAGGTGGTCTTGCCGGCCCCATTGGGACCGATCAGCGCGTGAATCGAGCCGCGCTCAACCTGCAGATTGACCGCGTTAACGGCAACAAAACCGGAAAATTCTTTTGTGAGATTCCGCGTTTCGAGAATGATCTCGGCAGTCATTAACCGGCACGCCCTCCCAAAGCGTATGAATAACTGGATCATGCATTCGCGCATGTCCTTCTTTTCTTTCCGCCAAGTCTGCACGGACGGACTGAAATAATAAAGCCCGCTCACGCAAAAACGTGGGCGGGCTTTCTCATCATTTTGGCGCAGGGCCGGCACCAGAGCGGCATTCGTTTTTGCCAACCCTACGTCCGTGGCATCGGCCCTCTACAGGTCAGGCGGCCTTATCTAACCTCGACCTTGATCGCGGCACGGGCCACATCACGCCTGTCGGCCGGAACGGCTTTGGCGTTTTGCGGCGTTGCGGGAGCACCGGCGGTTTTCGTACCTTCGATCGCAATGGCCCGAGTGCCTTTTTTCTTGGCATCCGCCTGAACCGCGCTGCCAACCGTCCGCGTGAAGTTCGGAACGGTGGTCAGCGTGTTCTTGGCGAAGTCATTCTTGATGCCGTCGACGTCGGCGCTTTCGCTGCAAGTGGCGATCACCTGTTCGAAGCCCTTGTCCTGCATCCGGAACTGGAACGGCGCCTTCGGCCCGGGGAACTGGATTTCCTGGCCCGCCCTCACGCGGTTGTCTTGCTGGAATTTGTTCGGCAGGAGCACGGTGGCCGTGCCCTTGTCGTCCAGATTGACCAGCGTCAGGAAGCAGGACTTCTTTGCCAGCACCGTGAACACCGGCGTATCGCCGACCCGATAGACATTCCGGTCCGAGGTCAGGGACAACGCCTCGTTGCTCACCGGCGTCGCGACAGCCACAGCCCCTCCCGCCGACGGCGCGTTGCCACCGGTGCCAGGCACGGTTTCCTGATCGGTGATGGCAATCGCCAGTTCGCGGTAGTTGTTTTCGAACTGATCGCGCGGGATCGAACCCTGCTGCAGGCGGCGGATCAGCGGACGGAATTTGCGATCGGCGTCGTCCGCCGCATCCTCAAAATCCTTCTTGCTGAAACCGAATTCGGCGGCAGCCAACGTCAGGTCGAGATCGTCCTCATAACGCTTGGCGAGCGCATTGATCATCTCGACGCCATTGAGTTTCAGGCTCGGCTCCAGCCCCGCACGGAACATGGCATCCTGGAATTTCTTGGTATCGGCTTCCAGGATCGAATCCATCTTCTCGGTCGGAATGTAGAGTGCTTCCACCGCTTCGCGGGTCTGCTTGTTGAAGGACTTGCCCGACAGCACGACCTGGCGCACTTCGTCTTTCGCCTTGCGGATGCCCTGATCGTGGCAGCCCATGCAGGAGATGCCGTTGGTCACGGTCAGATCCTTGCGCGACAGATCGCGCACGATCTGGGTCGGCCCCTTGTCGAGGCGTTTGCCGTCGGCCGTATTCAGATAATAAGCCTGGAAACCGTTCGGCAGCGACCAGATGGTCTCACCACCGTCATGCTCGAACCCGTCCGCGCCTTTCGGTCCGAGCGGATGTTCGAAGAAGCTCTGCTTGCCGCGATTGCCGGCGAAGTCATAAGAGGTCCAGAAATATCCCGAACGCGACGGATGCCGTTCGATCATGCGGTTATTCTGGCTGACACCCGAGCGCTGGAAACCCGAACGCTGTGCAATGAAGCGCCGGATATTGCCTTCGATATCGACGCCTTCCTGCCTGGCGATCTCCTGGAAGGTGTTCGGCAGCTTCAGGAGCTTGTCATAGAGTGGCGGCTGCGATGCCGTGAAGGCGAACCAGTCCGCGCGTACATAAGGCAATTGCGTGCCCGCCGCGCTCGTCAGGACAGCCTTCAGGTCGCTTTCCGGCTGCAGATTATAAGGATAGACGGCGAGAACCTCGTCCCAGTCTTTTGCATCCCAGCCGATGTCAT